>CAYTVH010000066.1:0-8931 GCA_964441805.1 uncultured Oscillospiraceae bacterium
GGACAGAATACCAGGATAAAGGATTCTGTGATCGGTGACGGAGTCAATATCCAGAGTTCTGTGATCCTTGAAAGCAAGGTGGGAAATGAGACTGTAGTAGGCCCGTTCGCATACCTGAGGCCTAACAGCGATATAGGAAACAAGTGCAGAGTAGGAGATTTCGTTGAGATCAAGAACTCAAAGCTGGGGGATGGAGCCAAGGCTTCACACCTTACATACGTTGGAGATTCCGATGTGGGTGAAAAGGTAAATCTTGGCTGCGGAGTAGTTTTCGTAAATTACGATGGCAGTAAAAAGTCCCGATCTGTTGTGGAAGACGGAGCATTCATAGGATGTAACGTCAATCTCATTTCTCCTGTACACGTCGGCAGCAAGGCATACGTGGCAGCGGGAAGTACCATAACTGAAGATGTACCTGAAGGTGCCCTTTACGTGGCAAGATCCAGAGGGAAGACTCTGGAGGGCTGGGTGGAGAAAAAAGGCATCTTAAAAAAATAAACAATAACGAAACAAGCAAGAAGTAGAGAAAGTAGAGGTAGGAGAAACAAATGAAAAACAGTGCATTTGCAAACTTCAAAGTATTTGCAGGAAATTCACATCTTGATCTGGCTGAAGAAATCGCATCAATCATGGGCAAGCCTCTTGGCGAAGCTAAAGTTGCCAAATTCAGCGACGGCGAAATTTCAGTAAACTTGGGAGAAACAGTAAGAGGCGTTGACTGCTATATCGTTCAGTCCACATGTGACCCTGTAAATGATAACCTTATGGAACTTCTCATCATGATCGATGCTATGAAGAGAGCTTCAGCAGGAAGAATCAATGCAGTTATCCCTTATTACGGATATGCAAGACAGGACAGAAAAGCTAAAGCGAGAGATCCAATCACAGCTAAGCTGGTTGCAGACATGCTGGTTGCAGCAGGCGCAGACAGAGTGGTAACTATGGACCTTCATGCAGCACAGATCCAGGGCTATTTCAATATTCCTGTTGACCATATGCTGGGAATGCCTATCATCACTAAGTATTTCAAAGACATGAATCAGGACAACTTGGTTATCGTATCACCTGACCACGGCAGCGTTCCAAGAGCAAGAAAGATGGCAGAGCCTCTCAATTGCCCTATCGCTATCGTAGATAAGAGAAGACCTGAACCTAACAAGAGCGAGATCATGAATATCATCGGCGATATCGAAGGAAAGCACTGTATCCTCATCGACGATATGATCGATACTGCAGGTACTATCACCAATGCGGCCAATGCTCTTAAGGATCTGGGAGCTCTCAGCGTAAGAGCTGCTGCTACTCATGCAGTACTTTCAGGACCTGCTATCGAAAGAATAGAAAATTCAGCTATCGAAGAGCTTGTTCTCCTCAACACTCTTCCTATTCCTGAAGAAAAGAGAATAGAAAAAATGAAGATCTTGTCAGTAGCACCTCTCTTTGCGGAAGCTATGTCAAGGATCCACAACAACGAAACAGTAAGCAAGCTGTTTGACTAATGGGAGGAATCATTAGAATATGTTTGTGATCGCAGGACTCGGCAACCCGGGGAAAAAGTACGAGAATACGCGCCATAATATGGGCTTTCTCGTTATCGACAGGCTGGCCGAGAAAAACGATATAAAAGTGAATAAGATCAAACATAAATCACTGGTCGGGGATGGGTTCATCTCCGGCCGGAAAGCTCTTTTGGTGAAACCGCAGACCTATATGAACCTCAGCGGTGAGGCACTTCGCGAAGTGGTAAGTTACTACGACGTAGACATGGAAGACCTCATCGTTATCTATGATGATTTCGATATAGAGCTGGGCTCCATTAGAATACGAAAAAAAGGAAGCTCCGGAAGTCATAACGGCATGAAGTCGATCATATATCAGCTTCAGTCCCAGGATTTCCCAAGAGTACGTATCGGCATAGGCAAAAGCGGCAGCACAGACTGGAAAGATTTCGTTCTTGGCCGCATGGGCAGCCATGAGAAAAAGGCCATTGCCGATGCAGTCGATAAAGCGGCGGATGCCATCATGTGCATACTCGAAAAGGGCATAGACAAAGCCATGAACGAATATAATATAAAGGCAAAACCTGCCGGAAAGGAACAAAGTGGCCAGCAGGGGAATGATTAACATTACAGGTGCGTCAGAAGGACGTATCGCGCCTATAATTTCAGAGATCATCAGAGAGAAAAAGGGTCAAAGCCTCATTGTAGTTTCAACTTTTAACAGGGCGAAGCGATTGGCTAAAGACCTTTCTTTTTTTGATGCCCGAAACATTTATGTGCTCCCGGCAGATGACGAGTCCATGTTCCGATACGAAGCGAGAAACAACGATCAGCTGCTGGAGAGGATGAAAGTGCTCAAAGCAGTTACAAGGGGAGAAGACTGCATGGTGATCGCTCCCGTGACAGGCGCGATCAAGAAACTTCCGCCGAAGGAGATATTTGAAGAAAACACCATCCGGCTCCAAAGGGGAGATGATATCGATCCGGAAGAAGTGAAGGGTCGCCTTTCCTTCATGGGATATGAACGCGTTCCCATGATCGAAAGCAAAGGCGAATACAGCTTACGCGGAGGGATAATAGATATATTCACTCCTGACAGCGATATGCCCTACAGAATAGAATTGTTTGATACGGAGGTAGACTCCATCAGGACCTTTGATGCAGATACACAGAGGTCTGCAGAAGAGCTGAAATCCATAACCGTATGTCAGTGCACCCAGCTGGTCAAGGACAGGGATCTGTTCGAAAAGGCCAAGTCCAATATCCGCAGTGCATATGATAAAAACATCAGGAAAATTGAGAAAAAAGAAGGCAGCAGTGAGCGTGTCCGTGAACTTAAAACGAGACAGGCGCAGCTGATCGATCATATAGACAACATGATGAACCTCCAGTACATGGAGAAATTCATCAACTACTTTTACGACGAGACCATGTATCTTTGGGACTACATGCAGGAGCCGGAAATATTCATAGATGACCCTGCCAGGATCTTGGAGACTTTGGAAGTATATGAGAAGGAAAGGGCAGACGATATAGATGCCCTTTTGGAGGCAGGAAAAGGCATTGGAGAGGATTTTAAGGCCATGTCCGGGCAGAAGGACTACTTCCTCCTTTATGAGAAGGAAGGGTATATTTTCACGCCTTTCACTTCCACCATAAAGAATGCGCCGTTCCTTACTCAGCTCATAACGGTCAACTGCAGACAGACTCCTGTATATAACGGCAGGATGGATCTGCTGAAAGGGGACCTTCACAGTTATGTGAGACGAGGATTTCATGTGACCATAGTCTGCAGCGGCAGCGATCGCATGAAGAATATGGAAGAATTCCTGATCCGTGAAGAACTGGCAGGCAAGGTGAAGCTGCAGGAAGGGGTCATCACCGCCGGCATGGAATTCACCGACAAGAAGGTATGTTATATCTGGGAAGGCGACATCTTCGGCGGAAGCAGGAAAAGCCGCAGGAAGAGATCAAAGAGCAGAGGTGAGCAGATAAAGAGCTTTGCCGATGTGCAGGCAGGCGATTACGTGGTTCATGAAAGCCATGGCATAGGAAAGTTCACAGGTATAGAGCAGCTTGTTGTCCAGGGAGTCAAGAAGGATTACCTGAAGGTGAAATATGCAGGAGAAGACTCTCTGTATATTCCTGTGGATCAGCTGGGGATGCTGCAGAAATATGTGGGAGGCGACGGCATAGCACCGCGGCTCAATAAGCTTTCAGGAAGCGAGTGGAAGCAAACAAAGGCCAAAGCCAAGGCAGCCATCACTGATATGGCTGATGAGCTCATCAGACTTTCTGCCATAAGGATGAATGAGAAGGGCTTTGCCTTTTCTGAAGATACGGTGTGGCAGAAGGAATTCGAGGATACTTTCCCTTATACCGAGACTGATGATCAGCTCAGGTGCGTGGAAGAGATCAAGAAGGATATGGAACGGGATGTGCCGATGGACAGACTGCTGTGCGGCGACGTGGGCTTCGGTAAGACTGAAGTTGCGGCCAGGGCACTGTTCAAGTGTGTATCCGATGGTAAGCAGGCGGCAGTGCTGGTGCCTACTACTCTGCTGGCAAATCAGCATTACTACACACTTAAGGATCGTTTCGAGAAGTTCCCGTTCAAGGTGGAAATGCTTTCAAGATTCAGGACTCCCAAGCAGCAGAAGCTGATACTGGAGGAACTGGAAAAAGGCAGGATAGATTTGATAATAGCTACCCACAGATTGCTGTCAAAGGATATACAGTTCAAGGATCTGGGGCTGCTGGTCATCGATGAAGAACAGCGTTTTGGAGTAAAGCATAAAGAAAAGCTGAAGCAGCTTAAGGAGAACGTAGACGTTCTTACTCTGTCAGCAACACCGATACCCCGCACTTTGCATATGTCTCTGTCGGGGATAAAGGATATGAGCACTCTCGAAGAACCGCCCGAGGACAGATATCCTGTTCAGACGTATGTTATGGAGCAGGATGACTTCATCATGAGGGAAGCCATCGAGAAGGAGCTTGCTCGCGGCGGACAGGTATATGTGCTTTATAACAGGGTGGAATCCATCAATAGAATAGCCGGAGATATAGAAAGGCTGGTGCCGGAAGCGTCGGTAGTAGTTGGTCACGGCAAGATGCCGGCGAGTAAGCTGGAAGAGATAATCATGGATTTCTCCCAAGGGGAATATAACGTATTCGTTTCCACCACCATCATCGAGTCGGGGATGGATATACCCAATGTAAATACCATGATCGTCCTCGATGCAGATAGGTTCGGGCTGGCACAGCTTTATCAGCTTCGTGGTCGTGTGGGCCGTTCAGATCGTATGGCTTATGCTTATCTTATGTACAAGAAGGATAAGGTTTTGTCTGAGATCGCAGAAAAGAGACTTAAAGCCATCAGGGAATTCACTGAGTTCGGTTCCGGCTTCAGGATAGCCATGAAGGATCTTGAGCTGAGGGGTGCCGGCAATCTTCTTGGTACTGAACAGTCGGGCCATATGCTGAGCATAGGTTATGAACTCTACTGCAAGATGTTGGAAGAGGCAGTGGATGATGTAAAGGGCATAGAGCGCCTTCCGGAAGCAGAAGAGACTGCTTTCAGCCTGCCGATACCGGCCATCATTTCTTCAAGATATATAGAAAACGAAGTGTTGAGGCTGCAGATGTACAAGAAGATCGCCATGATCGTTTCCGATGAAGATGAGGAAGAGATCGTGGACGAACTCATCGATAGATTCGGAGATATCCCACGCGATACCATGAACCTGATCAAGATATCAAAGATCAGAGCCATGGCAGGCAGGCTGGGTGTCAGCGAAATAACCAGGCAAGGTTATAAGGTCATCTTCAAGCTTTGGGAAAACGTGAAGCTGTCGCAGGAGACGATGGCAGGGCTTATCGGCGAATATGGCGAAAAGATGATGATAAACGGCGGCAAGGAACCGTTCATAAGACTTACAGTCAATAAGGAAGATCCGCTGCAGGCCATCGAAAGGTTCCTGCAGATCGCGGTGAAAGGACGAAAGGTAAACTAAATGATAAACATAGTAGTAACTGCACCTAGGGGCAATATGGATAAGCTGATAGTGGAAGCTGCCGCAAAGCGCACAGATATCAAGATCGTAGGCGGTGTCGGTACTCCGGGAAGGGACTATATAGGCAAGGATATCGGTATAGCTGCAGGGCTTGGTGAAGAGCTGGGAGCACTTGTATATGATGATATCGGGCAGGTTATAGATCGGTGCGACCTGGTGGTGGACTTCTCCACTGTTGAGCTGAGTATGGAGGTGCTTGATGCATGTCTTGCTCATAATAAGGCTCTGATCTGCGGGACTACGGGGTTCAGCGAAGAACAGACAGCAGCCCTTCTTGCAGCGGGGGAAAAGATCCCCATGATGAAGGCCGCAAATACTTCATATGTGGTCAATGTTATGAGAAAGCTGTTGGGACAGGCTGCGGCGATGCTGGGCGATAAATGCAAGATCGAGATCATAGAGATGCACAGCGAATCCAAGCTGGATGCTCCTAGCGGCACAGCGATCGAAATGGCGGAAGAAATGGCTGAAGCTGCATCGGATAAAGAATACGATGATATCGTATTCCATTCGGTGAGAGCAGGAAACACTCCGAGCACCCATCGTGTCATCTTCGGATGCATGGGAGAAAAGATGGAGATATCTCACGATGCTTATGACTGGAGATGCTACGCAGAAGGAGCCTGCGATGCTGTTGAATTCATGGCAGGAAAAGCCCCGGGACTGTATACAATGGAAGATGTGATTTCTTAAGATTTTGGACGTTGGGAAAAGCTAACGGAGTATTGTGAATAGAATAAGTGAAGTATTGAAAGGAGGCCAAAATGCTGGTTAAAAACGAATATGCGAAAAACGCTGCCGCTTGGTGCGGACTTAACAGGGACAACATGAAGGCTGAGGAGGCTGATTGTGTGATTTTCGGTATACCTTTTGACGGCGGTGCCAGCTATAGAGGCGGCGCTGCGGAAGCACCGGACTATCTGAGACAAAATACTCTGTGTTCCACACCATCTACGGAGAAGCTGGAATACTATGCAGACTATAATGTTGTGGATCTCGGCAACTTTGAAGTGGATAAAACAAGAGAAGAGATGTTTGATGAAGTACAGGAAACTGTTGCCGAAATCGTGAAAGCAGGACAGAAGTTTACCATGGTGGGCGGCGATCATTCGGTGACGATCCCGGTGCTGAGAGGTATCAACGATGCTGTAGAAGAAGACTTCGGGATCATTCACATCGACGCCCATATGGATCTCTGCTACGCACTGGAAGGCGATTTCTTATCCCACGGTAACACAGAAAGAAGAGCTCTTGAGCTGGAACATGTTTCAGGATACGAGAATATCTATTTCATAGGCATAAGATCCATAGAACCTGATGAGTTTGAGCTTTATAAGAATGAGCCTATCCAGGTAAAACGCGCATATGATTGCTACAAGGAAGGAATCGATGCTGTGGCTGATGACTGTATCAAGAAGATGAAGAAGTTCAACAAGGTTTATCTGACCTTTGATATCGATGCCTTAGACCCTGCATACGCAGCGGGAACAGGAACACCGCAGTTTGGCGGTCTGACTTCAAGAATGGCACTGACGCTTTTGGAAAGAATCTTCACAGAACTGAATGTTATCGGCTTTGATGTTGTAGAAATCGCGCCACCGTTAGACCCATCCCTTGCATCCATGTATGCAGGCCGAAAGATCATACAGGAAGCTTGGGGATATTGGGCCGACCAGATCGGTAAGCTGGATAAAGTGAATTTTGAAAGAGAATAGAAAAAACCTCAGGGACTGTCTCGCCCTTATGGGCGAGTTTTCCTGAGGTTCTGTTTTTTGAATGAGTTTATATGATTGCCTGTGAGGATTACCCCATAGTTAATGTCTCTTATAGGCTACAGGAATATATACTTCAGTACGAACAGCACTGCCAGAACATACATCAGCGGAGTAACATTCTTGGCTTTTCCTGTTACAGCATTGAGTACAACGTATGAGATAACTCCGAAGCAGATACCTTCTGAGATGCTGTAGAACAGCGGCATAGCCAGGATGCACAGATACGCAGGGATAGTTTCCGATAAGTTATCTGCAGTGAATTTAAGCTCTGTGATGGATTCGAACATCAGGAAGCCCACCAGGATCAGAGCAGGAGCAGTAGCGAACGAAGGGATCGCTGTGAATATCGGCGAGAACAGTGTGGCCAGCAGGAACAGCACAGCTGATACGAGAGCTGTGAGCCCTGTACGTCCGCCTGCAGCAACGCCTGACGATGATTCGACGAATGTAGTTACGGTTGAAGTCCCCAGGATAGCACCTGCTGAGGTTGCAACTGCATCAGCCATGAGAGCAGGTTTGATGGCAGGAAGTCTTCCGTTTTCATCCAACATGCCTGCTTTAGTGCTGACGCCGATGAGAGTTCCAAGGGTGTCAAACAGGTCAACGAAGAGGAATGCGAATATTACTACGATGAAGTTGAACACTCCAATAGCACTGATATCTACAGAGAAGCATGCTCCGAATGTTTCGCCCAGAGAAGAGAAGTCTGTGCTTATGAAACCTGTAGGGAAGAGGCTGTAGAAGCCTGTTTCAGGATTTGGAACATAGATGCCGATGATCTGGCAAACCATACCAAGAAGCCATGTGATGATGATTCCTATGAGGATGGAGCCGGGCACCTTTCTGATATAAAGTACAGCCATGATAAGAAGTCCGATAACTGCCAGAAGCGAGCAGATGCCTGCAGTGCTGAAGTTTTCGGTGAAGGTGGTAATGGTAACAAGCGTAGACGAGTCTACAGCCAGACCTGCATTCTGAAGTCCGATGAATGCGATGAACAGACCGATACCAACTGAAACAGCTCTCTTAAGAGTGAGAGGGATAGCATTGAAGATAGCTTCACGCACATTAGTTAAGGATAATAGGATGAAGATGAGACCTTCAATAAATACTGCGAAGAGTGCAGTCTGCCATGTAACACCCATTCCGAGAACTACTGTGTATGCCAGGTATGCGTTGAGGCCCATGCCGGCAGAAAGTACGAACGGCAGATTGGCAAATACACCCATAAGGACAGTACCGATGAATGATGCCAGTGCAGTTGCGATCAGCACAGCGTTAGGATCCATACCTGCATCACCAAGGATGCTTGGGTTTACTGCCAGGATGTAAGCCATGGTCATAAACGTTGTTACGCCGGCAGCTACTTCTGTTTTGACTGTTGTGTTGTTTTCTTTTAGTTTAAAAAATTTCTCCACTTTGATTTCTCCTGTTTTGCGAGATTTGTAACAAACGCATCTATTTTATCATTTTTTGGCAAAAATAACAACATGGCATTTTAATATATATATGACATACAAGGAGCAAAAAACCTTGACTTTTCAATGTCTGCAATATAAAATGACAGAGTACGAAATTTAA
>CAYTVH010000067.1:0-8747 GCA_964441805.1 uncultured Oscillospiraceae bacterium
TCGGCAGTTATCGGTCTTCCCGCGCCGCTGATCTTTGGGTATTTTTCTGCAAGCTCCAGCTCCCATTTGATCATGGCACCAACGATCTCGTCGATCAAAGGAAATGCCGCCTCAGGAGTCTTTGGCAAAAATGGCTCCAAGTGCTGCTTATAATAATCAGGGTGAGTGAAGCGCATCATTTTCGCATACTTTTCTGTAACGAGATTACGCCCTTCATCACGGCAATCCTCTACGAACTTCTCCCAAAAATCCACCATATCATCACGCCAGGAGGCGTACTGGCTGCCGCGCATGATGTAAAAGGTTTCCCAGTCGTCCTGACAAGATGCTCTGCCGCCAATGTTCTGCGTACGCTTCATCATATCGAATTCTATTTTTAAAATATTTTCAATTCTATCTGCCTTTATGTTTGTCATATTTTTGTCGTCTCCTTTGAAATCAAAACTCCTCATGGTATAATAATATAATATCACACAAAATAGGAATCACAGCAATGATCACATTCAATAAACGAAAACTAAATTATGGCTTCATCGAAAGCCACATGAAGAGCACGGCAGAATACATGGAACGCAAGCTCACCGCAAATCTTGGTCCTAAGGCTGAAACAGGAAGCACAAGAAGCGAGAGCGGATACCAAAGGATCGCGGCAAGCGTTTCAGAACGGATCGCTCGTGAGCTTGGCTGCAGCCAGCACAAGGCAAAGGTGCTTAGCATGGCCGTCGGCTTCTATTTTCCTAAATACGGACATGAGGGGCTAAAAGCCGTCAAGCAGTATATCATAGACAGGAACATAGATCTGGACTTGGACACTTTGGGAATAGCAGCGGCATGCTTTTCTTCTAGCAGGTATAGTCGAGGAACTACGATCATCGTTTCAACGGCATTATATGGTCTCGTATATGACTATTTTTACGGCATCGACAGCTGCACAGAGAGTAAAATAGTTCGCCTGGTCCAGGATGCGATCATAGACATCAAGAAAGCAGAGGCTTTTTATGAAGGTGATCCCGGCACCCTGCTTTATGACGTCACCGAAGAACTGGTCCAACTGGCAAAAGAAAACAAAGCCTTGACAAAGGGCACTTTGCTGGACAAATATAAGAAAGACATAAAAAACTGTCAATTCCCGCCATTGACCGATGAAGAACGTCAAGATATATACGACAGCCTGGACAAGCTTGTTGCAGACTTCACCGGTTATCCGGAGCATCTTGAACATCTCAAAAAGACGCCGGAAGAGGCAGTTCTCGTATATATAGTAACCGGGCTGTTTGTAAATTAGTGTCTGGACTATTTGTCAATTACTACGAAAGAAATCACAATGACTAAACTGAAACACTGGCTAAAAATCGAAAAAGAAGAAACAGCGATCCTCTTAAGGTCCATCCCTGTAACGGTTGTGACCTTATTTGTGGTGAGCGTTATCTGCATGAACCTGCTGGCCAACAAGACACTGGTCCAGCTGCCATGGATCGCGCTGGACGGAGGCATACTCATTTCGTGGCTGTCATTCATGTGCATGGACATAACCACCAAGCACTTCGGCCCGAAAGCCGCCAACAAAATAATACTGCTGGCAGTGGCCATCAACCTGCTGACATGTCTCATATTCTTCGTAGCCAGCATCATCCCGTCCAACGCCAACGACTACAGCGCATTCAACAGTATCTTCGGCGGTACATGGTTCATCCTGCTGGGAAGTACGGTGGCATTCATCTGCTCCGGAATCATCAATAACATGATCAACTGGTCCATCGGCAAGGCACTGGAAAACAACCTGAGCTACAGAGCGGTCTACATGATGCAGACATATATATCCACATTCATCGCCCAATTCCTGGATAACTTCATATTCTCACTGATAGTATTCGTGGGATTTGCGCCGGTGTTCTGGGACGGATTCCATTGGACAGTTCTCCAGTGCGCGATGTGCGCCTTGACAGGGGCAGTAGCAGAACTGATAATGGAAGTCATTTTCTCACCGATCGGCTATCGCATCGTTACCAAGTGGAAAGCGCACTCTATCGGCAATGAATATCTGGAGTATATAGAAAAGGAGCAGTTATGAAAGTCTTGATCACAGGAACATCACGAGGCATCGGCAAAGCCATCGCCGAACTCTTCATAAAAGAAAATCACACAGTTATCGGCATCGACAGACAGCCGTCAACCATAGGCGAAGCAAGCAGTAAATACACCCACTACACATGCGACCTTCGCGATACCGACAAGCTGCCTGACATCGATGATATAGATATCCTCATCAACAACGCCGGCACCCAGAACGAAGCCGACATCGACATCAACCTGAAGGCACTGATCGCCATCACGGAGAAGTACGGTATCCACAAAAACATCAAATCGATCCTCAACATCGGTTCAGCCAGCGGTCACACAGGATCGGAGTTCCCGGAATACTGCGCCAGCAAAGGCGGCGTTCTGGCATATACTAAAAACGTTGCCATCCGCATCGCGCCTTTTGGAGCCACATGCAACAGTCTCGACCCCGGCGGCGTCCTGACAGAGCTCAACGAATGTGTCATCAACGATCCGGACCTGTGGCAGCAGATAATGGATGAAACTCCGCTTAAGAAATGGGCCACACCTGAAGAAATCGCCCAGTGGGCATACTTTCTGACAGTGACCAACACATTCTGTACAGGCCAGAATATCCTGGTCGACGGCGGCGAATCCATCAATTACAATTTCATCTGGAAATAGAATCAAAAACCCCGAAGCAAACATGAACTTCGGGGTTTATTTATTTTGAAAACATCGACGACACTACAATATCTTCGTCGTCCACTGGCTGCAGTCCCACACCTGATCCACGATCTCCTTATAAAACTCAGGCTCGTGGCAGATGATGAGGATGCTGCCCTTGTATTCTTTGAGTGCCCGCTTCAGCTCGGCCTTGGCATCCTGGTCCAGATGGTTGGTCGGCTCGTCCAAAAGCAGCAGATTAGTTTCTCTGTTTATCAATTTGCAAAGGCGCACTTTCGCCTGCTCGCCTCCGGAGAGGACTCGCACCTGACTTTCGATGTGCTTAGTGGTAAGCCCGCACTTGGCCAGCGCCGCGCGGACTTCAAACTGGTTCAGTCCCGGGAACTCTTCCCATATCTCCTCGATACAAGTGTTGGTGTTTCCCGGAGCCATTTCCTGTTCGAAATATCCGATCTGCAGATAGTCGCCTAAGTTAACCTGACCTTCCAGAGGTTTTATCAGACCCAAAACACTCTTCAGCAGCGTAGTCTTACCGATACCGTTGGCACCGACAAGAGCGATTTTCTGACCTCGCTCCATGGAAATGTTCAGCGGTTTAGTCAGAGGGTCTTTCTTATCATAGCCGATAACCAGATCCTTGGTATTGAACAGGAGCTTGCCTGAAGTACGACCTTTGATGAAGTTGAATTCAGGCTTCGGTTTTTCGGCTGCCAGCTCGATCAGTTCCATGTTGTCCAGTTTCTTCTGGCGGGACATGGCCATGTTACGAGTAGCGACTCTAGCCTTGTTACGGGCAACAAAATCTTTCAGTTCACTGATCTCCTGTTGCTGACGCTTGTATGCAGCCTCCAGCTGAGATTTCTTCATTTCGTAGACTTCCATGAACTTATCATAGTCACCCACATATCTATTGAACTCCTGATTTTCCATGTGATAGATCAAGTTGATAACACTGTTCAAAAACGGTATGTCATGGGATATGAGAATGAAGGCATTTTCATATTCGTTCAAGTATCTCTTGAGCCATTCGATGTGCTCTTCATCAAGGTAGTTGGTAGGCTCGTCCAGCAGCAAAATGTCAGGCTTCTCCAGCAGCAGCTTGGCCATCAAAGCCTTAGTCCTTTGACCGCCCGACAAGTCAGTTACAGGGCGATCCAGCCCAATATCAAGCAGACCCAACGCACGAGCGACTTCTTCCACCTTAGAGTCGATGATATAGAAGTCATGCATGGTCAGCATATCCTGGATCTCGCCCAGCTCTTCCATCATTTCCATCATGGTATCTTCATCAACAGAACCCAAAGAATCGCATATCTCGTTCATGCGGGCTTCCATGTCGAAGAGCCATGAAAATGCAGAGCGAAGAACATCGCCGAGAGTCATGCCCGGCTCCAGAGCAGTATGCTGATCCAGATATCCGATACGGCAGTTCTTGGCCCATTGTATATTACCTTCATCAGGCTGAAGTTTGCCTGTGATTATATTCATGAATGTGGATTTGCCTTCGCCGTTGGCACCGATCAGACCTATATGCTCGCCCTTCAATAAACGGAATGATACGTCGTCAAATATGGCTCTGTCGCCAAATCCGTGTGATAAATGTTCTACAGTTAAAATGCTCATAAGTTCCTCAATTCTAAAGTTGTCGTGTGGTTAGAAACACTTCTCCAGTACATCAGGATCAAGACCATCCTTGCAAGTCATCTTACCAACGAGGAAGTAAGCGATACCGCTTGCCAGCAAGCCCCATACCACTGCGTTTATTCCCCATACGGTAAGGCCGAACTGATAGGAGATCACATACACAGCAACGCCTATAAGTGTCGATGCGATAGCAGCCTGACGCGTTCCTTTCTTATAGAAAACGCCGCCTACGATAGGCCAGAAGAAGCAGCATTCAAGGCCGCCCATTGCGAACAGGTTCACCCAGAAGATGATATCCGGAGGAGTAAGTGTCAGTACGAATACCAAGATGCCGATAAGCATGGTCACAGCCAGACTTGACTTGGAGAGATGCTTATTGAACTTAGCCTGTTTCACAGGATCGTCTTTAACTATATATGTACCCCACAAGTCTTTGACAATAGAAGCTGAAGCCAGGATCAGCAGTGATGAAACCGTTGACATTACAGCCGCCATAGGAGCTGACAGGAAGATACCGGCAACGCCCACAGGCATGATCTGCTGGATCACAGCAGGGATGACATAGTCCGAAGAAGCAAATTCCTGGCCTGAGATGAGTGCACCTGACCATGCGCCGCCAACGTGCATACCGATCATCATGAATCCGGCAGCAAGAGTACCAACGATCATAGCAGTGTGCAGGCTCTTGGTGTTTTTGAAACCCATGCCTCTTACGGCAGTCTGAGGAAGACCGATTACGCCGACGCCAACCAGTACCCAGAAAGAGAGAAGGCTTCCTGTAGTGTATCCTGTACCGGTGAGGGTATCCCATCCCGGAAGCTCACTATCCAGAACAACAGCCATAGCTTCAAAATCTCCCAGTTCGCGGACCACGAAGAACAGGAACAGGAAAGTTCCGATCAGCATTATGATCCCCTGGAAAGTATCGGTGATAACAACGGCAGTGAATCCTCCGAACGAAGTATAGAGGATAACCACGAATGCGAATATAGCCAGTGAGATCCAATATGGAAGCCCTGTCACCGATTCGATCAACGTAGCGCCGCCCAGGAACTGAGCGATCATTTGAGTCACGAAGAATACCAGCATTATCACAGAAGTGACTATCACCAGTGCATCTGATTTATAGCGAGCCTTCAAATAACCGGCAACTGTTACAGCTCCTGTCTTTCTTGAAACCACTGCGAACTTCTTGCCCAGTACGCCCAACACCAGGAAAGCAGCACCTACTTGGACGCCGGCTACCCACGCCTGGCTGAATCCATAAGTCATGGCAGCTGCACCGGGTCCGCTGATGAAAGAGCTGACGCTGGCATATGTAGCTACGGTGGTCATGGCCAGAACAAGACCGTTCATGCCGCGAGAACCGATGAAATATTTTTTGGAAAAGCTCATTTCGCTGGCTTTATCCTGTTTCTTGCTGAAGTACATACCTACTATAACGTTCAGGATAAGGTATATGATTATGATCGAAAGCATTATGATCTGGTCATTAGTCATTAAGATCACCGCCTTCCTCATCCATCTCGTCTCCGAGATCAAAATCCTTGAAGATTTTTTTCACAAGGAATACCACGCCCACCACCGATATCACAAAAGCGCCGATGGTGCTTACGAAGAACCAAAGCGGCATGCCGAGGATCAGCATGTCTATATCCTCCAGAAGAAAGGCGAAGCCTATATGCCAGGCTGCGACGATAGCTATGAGGATGAAAGTGGCCTTCACTTCCTTTAAGATCTGTTGATGTTTTTGTTCGTTTGTCATGTTTTCCATTTTTCTGTCCTTTTAGTCTCATATTCCCTGCTGCGGGACTTTAAGCTAAACAATAATTTACCATCAGATTTTACCATATCCTTAGAAAGGTTGAAAGTAGATTTAGCCTAGGGATTATGGTATAATTTAATATATTTTCCAAAACAAACCACACAAGGAGACGCAGCAATGAATGAAAACACAAACAGACTGCCGCTTATAGGAGATAAAGCACCTGAATTCAGTGCACTGACAACTACAGGCAGAGTAAACTTCCCTGAGGACTACGAAGGCAAATGGGTGCTGTTCTTTTCACATCCATCTGATTTCACACCCGTATGCACCACTGAATTCATGACCCTCGCAGCCATGAAGGAAGAATTCAAGTCGATGAATGTGGAACTTCTTGGACTGTCTGTGGATTCCATCTATTCTCATATCGCATGGGTGAGGAAGATAGAGGAACTGGAATGGAACGGGATAAAGGATATTAAGGTTGACTTTCCTGTGATCGCAGACCTCAACACCAAGGTGTCCACCAAATACGGCATGCTCCAGCCCAATGTGTCCAGCACCCAGGCGGTGCGTGCGGTATTCGTCATAGACCCTGAAGGAATCGTAAGATCTATAACATATTATCCACTTACCACAGGACGTAACTTCGATGAGATCAAACGTATGATACTGGCTCTCCAGAAATCAGACGAAGAACATTGCTCAACTCCCGCCAACTGGCAGCCGGGAGACGATGTGATCATCTCAACTCCGGTGACTCTTGAGGCTGCAGAAGCAGGTATGGCGTCCGAAAACGAAGACGAATATGCCCTCGACTGGTTCCTGCGATTTCGCAAAGACAGCAAATAGCTTAAAGTCTGTCATCGGCAAAACAAAATATATAACCCCGAAAGGTTGACCTTTCGGGGTTTGTTTTTGCATAAAATATTTGCTTATTTTAATTTGTATGACTTAGGTGTTGAGTAAGGTCCATAGATTTTTTTCGATCCAACTTTCTTGTAGGCTCTTACTTTGTACCAGTATGTCACATTCTTTCCAACGCTGAAGCTCATGCCTATATATGCATTGCTGTAATCGCACAGCTTATTGTATTTGCCGTTTTTCTTGGCTGCCCAGTAAACTTGATATCCGCTGGCACCTGAGATGCATTCCCACTGAAGAGAAACTCTGCCGTCGGACATCTTATACATGGTTGGTGTTTTCAGCTTTTTCAACGTAGTTGTTGATACGATCTTTGAATCGTTGGACGAGTAACTGGTCTTGCCTGATTTATAGTATGGAACTATTTTGAAGTTATATTTAACATTGTCGCTAAGATTTGCTTTCTTAATAGTAGTGGAAGTAGTGAGCTTCAGCAGCACATACTTGGAGGAGGTCGATTTCTTATAATAGACCGCGTATCCTGAAGCACCTGTGCATTTGCTCCAACTGATTTTGATATCGTCGTAACCGTAGAGGGTTGCGGAGGCTGAAGATGGAGCTTTTGGTACTACAGTGAAATACTTCTTGACCGGATCTGCCGAATACCGTCCTTTGAATTTGATGGTCACATAATATCTGCCGGTGCTCTTTCTGGAACTCTTGTTGTATGAATAAGTGTAATCGGTCCCGCTCACCAGAGTACTTCCGTCGCCGGCAGTTATGACAGGTTTAGGTGATATGTTGGAACCGGTATATGTTAGTTTCGTGCTGTTTAGAGCTACAGAAGTTATTCTGTAAGTCGTATGTGTACCCTTGGCCATGCCGCATGCACTGCAGCTTGCGCTATAGCTGCCGTCTGAACTTGTCGTTGCTTTCTTAGCGACGGTGAAGTTCTCAGGATTGCTGTCAGCACACCATTTGGCGTACAAAGTGATACTGCTTTTGCTGTTGTAATTTATATATGTAACTTTTTTAGTAAATCCCGAATCCGAATACCAGCCCAGGAAATGGTATCCGCTCCTTGTTGGCGCTTGCAGAGTATAACTTCCACTCTGATAGCTATAGTATTCAGATGGATTCGATGAAGAATTGGTACCTCCGTTAAGGACATAAGAAACATCGTATTTCATCACGCTGCTGTCTTCTGTTATGGCTTTGATGCAACCATTGCCATAACCGGAACCATAGTCGGTCATGTCACGCCATGTGCCGCCGCTGTAGTAATAGCTTTCGCCGGCGTCAGCATGGGCTGTTGTGTTGAACCAGTTGTATGTTGTTCCATTTTGATTGTATGTTACGTTATAACTTTTTTCAATGTCGAAGTGCACAGGTCCGTTGAGGGCTGTGACTACTACGGAGTACTTTTCTCCCGGTGCAAGGTATACAGGGTTCTTAAGATCTATTGTGTATATACCCTTTGAAGTGGTCCATCCTGTAGTGGTTGCAGATGAATGGAGATATCCGCTTGTAGGATCAGATGAGTTGACTCCGGTATATATTTCAATTTTGTAGTTCACGTTTGTTGCACCGGTGAATGGTATCATTACTGACTTAAGTTTTTCTGCTCCAAGACGCATAGATGTATTAGCCTTGAACACGTTGGCTGATCCGTTGATATTAAGATATGCATGGGTGGCTACACCGTCGTGCTGATACAGATGATCAGATGAAGAATACGGTTCAAAAT
>CAYTVH010000068.1:0-8644 GCA_964441805.1 uncultured Oscillospiraceae bacterium
TATGACCCACGGCCACCGGCATATGGTCAAGCAGCGTTTGGATATGTTTTTGCAAATGCATATGAATGGTTTAATAATATAGACACATCTGATGGCATTATGGTAGGAGCAGAGAGGTTCTTAACTTTGCAGGAAGCCGTGTATTATGCAGTGAATGAAGGTGTTGAAGAAATAGAAATTATTGGCCAGTGGTCTATTGATGACAATGACAGCGATGGGAAAGCAATAATCATTCCTGATAACGCCCGGCTTGTTATTAAGGGCAAGAATAATGCTATGATATCACGTACAGACGGATTTACCGGAACGATGTTCACCGTTGGCAAAGGGGCCGAACTTACTTTAGAGAGTATAACAGTTGATGGCGGTGCTGTATGGACTGGCGAAGTTGATGGGACATTACAGCGAGGAACTACTAATAGTGGTGTGGCAGCAACAGGCTACCTTGTTGCGACAGAAAATAATGCAAAGATCACTCTTAATGATGGCGCGGTTCTTCAGAACAATGATGGAGCATATGCAGTAAACCTGGGTACTCGCATTGGTGCTACCTTGACACTTGATGGTGGGAAGATAATTAATAACCGATCAGGAGCCGGAGCAATTTGGGGTGGCGGACACATTACTGTGAATGAAGGTTCAGTAATAAGCGGCAATTCATCCACAGGTTTAGCCGGTGTGATTAGAATGGTTAGCAGCAGCAATTTCACTATGAATGGTGGCGAAATCAGCAATAACAAGGCGGCAGGAGACGGCGGAGTGATTTGGGGATATGGTTCTTCAACATACAACTTCAATGGCGGAAAGATGTCAAACAATGAATCTGCCGGAACCGGTGGCGCGATCTATACCGGTACATATTCCGTGATCAATATCAGTGGCGATTTTGAAATGTGTGATAACAAAGCTGCTAACAGCGGAGCAATCAGACTTACAGACCATACTTCAATGAATATGACAGGTGGCAAAGTTTCAGGAAACACTCAGAATGGTGAATCTAATGCATTCAATACTTGGAACAATTCCATTTCCATTACCGGCGGTGAATTGGACGATGATATGGTGTTTACCGGAGGTCTTGGGCTCACAATTGGTGCGGCTGATATTGATGGAGTGATCAGTTATAACCTCAGTACAAATCATAATACTGCATACCTATCAGCTGATTTCAATGGATTCAAATTTATTGTAAATGAAGCAGATGAACACTTCAGTAACTTCAACTTCAAACCTGCTGCTGGTTATACATACACAGCAGGCGATGAAGCTAAACTGGTATGCTTGAATGAAGGCTATGAAACTTACTGGGATGCCGCAACAAGTACATTCAGATTAAAGGCTAAATAAGAATCAAACTTACAGCTGCCCGCACCGCGGGCGGCGTTCAAAGGGCATTGTGAGGCTTGCCGAAACAATGCTAGGCCGAAGGCTCGAATGAGCCTAGCGAAGCGTGAGAGTGCCCTTTGAATGCCGAAAAAAGCCAACATCTGGGATGTTCGGTTAAGAGGAAAGAGTTATGAAAAATAAAATCGTTACACTATTGTGTATCATGACAATTTTAATAACGACAGCTGTGGTGGCTTTGGGAGGCAACAGGCAGCCCTATGATATTGATACAGCAAGCGCTGATGGGGTTGATGTTGTTCAGCATTTGCAGAAGTACGGCACGGATAGCACTCTGGTAGATGTTGAAGATAGTGACGTTATTTATCCTGCTGCAGGTGAGTACAATGCATCGGATAGAATAACCACGGTGACCAACAACACCGTGGTCGAGACAGGTGCTCCCGACGTATATGTAAGAACGATATTTGCGTTTGAAGCGGCTGATTTAACCATTGCTGAGTTTCATGACGTTATGTATTTAATGCTGAATCAGGACATGTCCGGTGAGAATCGAACAGTATGCTGGGATTATCCGGCAGATACAGACTGGATCTCCATGACATGTGATGGGCAGAATTATTATATGCTGGTAGCTACTTATTGCCGGCCATTGGCCAATGCGACCACTGCACCAAGCTTATTAAAAGTGGGATTTGAAAGCACGGCTGAGGGCGAAGTGTTGGAAAGCTTTGGGGCGACTTACGAAATGATGGTAAAGACTCAGGCTGTGGAAGCATCAGGTTTTACAAGTGGTGAAACTCCATCAGAAGCCCTTGATGCGGCTTTTGGAGCCATAACTTCAACCAACCATCCATGGATGGCCGGAAGCAACTAAGGGAAAGGAGATATCAGATTGCATAGACTAAGTAAACGAAAAATACCAATAATGCTGACGGCACTGGTGCTCCTTATAGGTGTTTCGGTGCCGGTAACGGTGGCATACTTGTCGGTCAAGACGGAGCCTGTGATGAACACCTTTGTTCCGGTCAAAACGCCGCAGCATGACCTTGATATCACCGTTGTGGGCGAGAAAAAGGTCGTTGATTCGAAGTCGGGGAAATCCGCTTGGAAAGATGGAGATTCTTTTAATTTCGAAGTGCAAGTTTGGGATGTCAACCGATGGAAGACTGTAGGAACGGCTGCTGTGTCATATGATGAGGACGAGGAGGATTTTAATAAATTTGATGTCAGTCATATCATAAAAGCGCAGATAACAGAGGCGGGAGAATACAGCTTTCGCATAGCGGAGACCGGAGGAACTGATGAGACCATAACCTATGATGAAACGGCCTGCCGATTCGATATGGTGGTAGAGGCAGATGAATCAGGCGCTATGGATATCACAGAAGTGAAAGACATCGAAGATGCCGAAATAGTAAAAGACAGCGAAAGCGGGGACTATACCGTAGCTGCCTCCTTTACAAATAAGTATACTGAGCCGGTCGTTCCGCCTGAGCTTGAAGACCCTGAAGACATCAAGATAGATTTCGTGGTGGACAAGACAGTTAAGAACACAGGCAAAATAGAGATCGGTCCCAAAGGCTTCGACTTCAAACTTGTGCAGAACAGCCCTAACAGCGAGTGGACAGAAGAAGTCGACGAGAACGGATATGCGGCTTTTGAGATGACATACACCAAGGACGATATAGGCAAGACTTATCTGTATGAGCTCAGTGAAGTCAATGATGGCGTGACCGGGGTGACATACAGCGATAAGGTTTATGAGATATCGGTGGGGATCACGCTGGATGAAGAAGAAAACAAGCTGGTTGCTGACATCAAGGTGGACGATAAAAGTGTCAACAGCATCAAGGCAAAGTTTGAGAACGTATATGAAGGCGAAATAGAAACTGAGCCGACCGTTCCTGGCGAGCCTGCAGATAAGGATGACGGAAGCAAGACCGGCGATGACAGCAATATACTTCCTGTCATGATGATAATGTTAGCATGCCTGGCCGTGATGGCTGTGGTTGTTATAAGCGCAAGACGCAGAAAGAATTAAGGAGAAAGAAATGAAGAAGAAAACATTGATTATCAGCATAGTGGCTGTACTGGTACTGGCAGTGGGCGGTATACTGGCTTACCTGACAGATACTGCATCAGTGACCAACACATTCACAGTAGGTAACGTAGATATCACCTTGGATGAAGCTAAGGTCGATACAGAAGGTAAGCCGCTTGATGCGAACGGTCAGGTTGTAGAAAATGTTAATGATGTAGTAAGAGTTACTGAAGGCAATGAGTATCACCTGGTACCTGGTTTAACTTATGTCAAGGACCCTACTATGACAGTAAAAGAAGGTAGTGAGGAGTCATATGTTCGTATGGTGGTGACCATCAACTGCTTGAGCCAGTTTGATGAAATCTTCGACCCATATCCGGGTTCGGCTGTAGTAGACATTTTCAATGGATACGATGCTAACAACTGGATATTAGCGGGAGAAACAAGAGATGCAGATGCCAATACTATTACATACGAATTCCGTTATAAGGAAGCTGTAACAGCTGAAGACGAAGACGTAGTTCTGGATGCTCTGTTTGACTCAATAACTATCCCTGGATTCATCACTAAGGAACAGCTGGCGGCTATCGCAGATCTTGAAATCGTAGTTGAAGGACACGCTATCCAGGCTGCAGGATTTGAAAATACTAATGAAAACGGTGTCGTTGTAAAGGCGATCGACAACGCTTGGGCAGCATTTGAAGGTCAGATGAAGAAATAAAGTTGTTAAATCCGTAGCGATTTGATATAATGAGGCAAAAGAATAAGTAAGGTCTTATCCGGCCGGACCACACACGGGTATGAACGTGCGAGGATAATTACAGTGAATTTCTGTAGTTGTTATCGCACGTTTTTTTGTTTGAGAGGAGGAATAGTGATGGGTGTGATACCAGCTGTTTATGGAGACATAACAAGAGGTCAATGCTATGCTGCTGTTGCCGGGGCAAATAAATATTTAAAGAAACCAATTCAAGTGCCTGCCAGTTGCGATATGGAGATGTTACAATGAATGCTTTAAATGAATATACATTGGAAAAAGAGAACGAGAGTAGAGAAATACTTTTGATAAATGAAGAAACACTCAAAAGCAAGATTTACTATATTCGTGGTCAGAAAGTAATGCTGGATTTTGAACTGGCGGAGATTTACGGGTATGAAACTAAAAACTTTAATAGACAGGTTAAAAACAATAAAGCTAAGTTTGAGGGTGATGATTTTATGTTTCAATTGTCGGAAGAAGAAGTAGATCAGCTTTCAAGGTGCAAAAATTGCACCTCGAATAGCAGTGCTGGTCGAGGCAAGAATATAAAATATAAACCACATGCATTTACGGAACAAGGAATATATATGTTGATGACAGTGTTACGAGGGGATTTGGCTATAAAGCAAAGCCGTGCCTTGATACGCACATTTTAAAGGATGAAAGATTACATTATTGGGAGTCAAGCCCTAGTTGGAGATCGAGAATATTTGCAGTTATCCATGCAAGTCTCTAAAAACTTACATACTACTATGGAGTTGAGATCAGATTTAAATGATGTAGAAGATAAGATAGCAAAGGTTATGGATAAGCTTAGTGATGTTGTGATGCATTCTGAACTGGCTGAGGTCATGAACGAATTTGGGGAACCACACATCAAACGAGGGTATTTGATCTTGAATAATCGTCCTTTCATGGGGGATGTTGCTTTTACTGAGATTTATAGCCAAGCTCAAAAGACTATTTTTATTGTAGATAATTATATTGGGATAAAAACACTGGAGAAACTAATCAATATTAATGATGGAGTGGAAGTGTCAATTTACAGTGATAATGTAAATAAAGGTTTGAGAAGAAATACATATGATGACTTCTGTAATGAATATCCGGGGATAAATATAGGCATATATCGAGCGGGCGGAATATTTCACGATAGATATATCATATTAGATTATGGTACTGAAAATGAGAGGATATTTTTGTGCGGTGCTTCTTCAAAAGATGCCGGCAGAAAGATAACTTCGATTTTAGAAGACCCGGATCGTGAGAAATATTCTTTAATGCTAAAGAGGTTGTTAGGAAACAAGCCATTAATATTGAAATAAATAGCAAAAACACAACAGCGCCGGCGAGTAGCCAACGCTGTTTTTATGTCTGTGATGATGCGCGCCCTTTCGAGGCGGTGCGCCTTTACACGATCAGTGCACTGATTCTATCTCTTGTTCTTTCTTCTCCCAGGATCTGCTGGATCTCCCAGATGTCAGGTGACTGGCTGCGGCCCATGAGAGCGATACGTATAACTGTGCTCACGTGGCCAACATGACCCTTGTAGTCGTCAGGATTCTTCTTGAAATCCTTTGGCTTAGCTGCGTAGCCCATTTCAGTACCGATTTCTCTGACTTTATCGAACCACTGGCTCTGGTCGTCGCTGTGGTCGTAAGTTTCAAGATATTTCTTGAGGATCTCGGCAGCGTCTTCATCGCTTACGTTTTCAGGGATAGTGTCTTCGATCTTGAAGTAGTCATCGAAGAAGTAGCTGATGAAGTCGAAGATCTGCTTAGCGTAGATCAAGTCTTTTCTAGGCTTGTTGCCGTCTCTTCCCAGGTCGAGGACTTTTTCGATATAGCTTTCGTTGCCTTCAAAGAGAGGCAGCTTTTCAGGATCGAATTCCCTTGCCCAATCGGTCATGAACTTTGTAAGCTCGCTTGCAGGGATCTTTACGAGGACGTCCTTGGAGATATCGTTCAGCTTGTTCAGGTCGAAGAGAGCACCGCCGCTTGACATCTTCTCTGTAGTGAATTTGAAGTCTTCCATCGGAGCGTCCGGATTTTCGATGCGCCATTCTTCGAAATTGGAGTTGAGGATAGTCAGCAGGTATTCCTTTACAGCCTGAGGGTGGTAGCCTTCTTGTCTGTAGTAATCCAGCGACAGCTCAGGGTCCTTTCTCTTGGAGAGCTTACGCTTGTTGCCTTCGTCCAGCTTCATAAGTACAGCTGTGTGGCAGTAAGTCGGCATTTCGAAGCCCAGCTTTTCAAAAAGTTCAACGTGGATAGGCAGTGACATGAGCCATTCTTCGCCTCTTACCACGTGGGTAGTTCTCATGAAATAGTCATCGATAACGTGTGCGAAATGATATGTCGGGATGCCTGTTGCCTTGAGGATGACTACGTCCTGATTGTTTTCAGGCATTGAGAGTTCGCCTCTGATGGCATCGTTCACTTTGATGTGTCTGATTTCTTCTGAAGGCAGATCGTGGTTGCCTGTGGACTTGAGTCTTACTACGTAAGGCTTGCCTTCTTTGATGTTGGCTTCGATTTCTTCTATAGTCAGGCTGCGGCTCTTGGCGGCGTATTTGCCGTAGATGCCTGTAGTTTCCTTGTTGGCTTCCTGGTCAGCTCTGATGGCAGCCAGATCTTCTTCTGTGAGGAAACAAGGATAAGCCTGTCCTTCACTCACCAGTTTCTTAACGAAGCACTGGTAGATCTCGCCTCTTTTGCTCTGGTAGTATGGTCCGTACTGGCCCATATCTCCGTCCAGCAGTGCGCCTTCATCGAAGTTGATATCGAAGAATTTGAGGGATGAGATTATAGTTTCTACAGCTCCTTCAACGTATCTCTTGTCGTCGGTATCTTCGATTCTCAGGAAGAATGTACCGCCTGACTGGTGAGCCAGTCTTTCATCTACGAATGCTCCATAGAGATTCCCCAGGTGGATGAATCCTGTGGGGCTCGGTCCAAGTCTTGTTACCATAGCTCCTTCCGGAAGATCTCTCTGTGGGAACATTGCCTCATAATCTTCCGGTGTTTTTTCTATATGCGGGAATAACAGTTCCGCCAGTTTGTTGTGATCCATGTTTGGTTTTGATGCTCCGGACCTTGTGGGACCGGCTCCTTTCTTAATTGTTTATGTGGGTGAGGGATGGTTGCCTAGAGTGCAATTTACCCCATAATATTTTATCAAGATTTCGGTAACGGTGCAACCGCTAAAGCTGCCGCGCCGGACTTTTTAGAGGAGCCCGGCCGCAGCACGGCGCCGGTGCGCCGCTTTGCTTTGCGGAGAGAGTGCCTTTTGCAAATCATAGCAAGATCCGGCACTCAATGATATGATCGATCAGACCCGGCTCAATGATATCCTCCTCAAACGTGATGATGAGGTTGGTGTTTTGACTGTAGCCGTTCCGGCGATACTCAATGATCTTGCGACTGTTCTTGATGAAATAATCTTCTTTGTCCATGCGGCCCATATGTTCCCAGATAATGGTGGAGCCATCAGGCTTTAGGATCGTGAAGTCAGGATATTTTGGGTAGAAGTCATAATCAAACCAAAGTGGCTTTTCGGGCAGATAGGGTATGTTGTAGTGCTCGAGGCGATTGGCGATGATCAGCTCGGACTTCGTACGCATCAATTTATTGTTGTCGGTTGTAAATTTTAGTTCATCAGGAAATGCGGGATTGCGTTCATACGGCTGGTTGAGCCATTCTTGTTGCTGACGAGACAATAGGATCTTATCCATGTCAAGACCGAGAGAGGCATACTGATTGACCTTATCAGAAATGGAGCAGATTGCTTTATCACGATCCAATTGATCATAGAGCTGCTTCAAGAGAGCGATATATGAACGCCCTAATTTATATTGCCCTAAGATATAGTTCCTTCTTGCAAGTCTATGAACCCTGTCTTTATTATGACCAACGCCGACTTCCTTTCCATGTGAATATTCTGTATAGAATATCTTATCCTTTGTTCTCTTCACATATAGATTGCCGCCCCTAGACATATTCAGCTCGTTTTGGAGCTTCAGACGGGCAGCCCCTTCCTTTTCTATGAGACCATGGAGTCTCTGTTTCAGTAACAAATCAAATCTACTATAATCGTGCATATGTAGTCCCCCCTTCTTAGCACACATAAATTACCATAAAATGGAAACAATGTCAATATAATGTGCAATTAAAGATTGAAATACATAAAAATGCAACGAAGAACAGCGATTATTATATAGTCTTCGTTGCTGAAAGCCGTAATTACTGTTAATTTCGGTACCAAAACAAAGAAAAAGCAACGATAATGGCATGAATGCATGTCATATCGTTGCTTTAGTAACGGTAAGTGGTGTTATAAACATCGTTTAGCAACGAAAGTATTAGTTATAGTCAATGTTTTCGTTGCCAAATCGTGTAATGCTAAGGCAGGAAGCTATATTTTCGTATATTACTGATTACGAATACTTCCTCCACAGTATCCTCAGGGAATTGAGTATGCAGAGCATTGCTACGCCT
>CAYTVH010000069.1:0-8533 GCA_964441805.1 uncultured Oscillospiraceae bacterium
GTGCTGAATGTAGACGATGTGATTGAAACAGCAAATCATTTCCGTTGCATTGATATGATTATTGATAATGCAAAAGCAGCTTTGACAGAGAAGTTTATCAAAGAATTGCATCTGATACTGAAAAACGGAACAAGCGATTCCAGAAAAGAATGGGTTGTTGTTGGCGATTACAAAAAAATTCCGAATGAAGTTGGCGGCATGGATACAGCCCTTCTTGAAGAAGTTGCCGATAGGATGAAAGCTCTGTTGGCAGAGTACAACGGAAAAGAAGAGAAGACTTTTGAGGATATTCTGGACTTTCATGTGAAGTTTGAACGCATCCATCCGTTCCAGGACGGCAATGGTCGTGTTGGCAGATTGATCATGTTCAAGGAATGCCTAAAATACAATATCGTTCCGTTTATCATCGAGGATAATCTGAAGATGTTCTATTATCGTGGATTGAAAGAATGGAATAATGAAAAAGGATACCTGACCGATACCTGCCTGACTGCACAGGATAAATATAAAACATATTTGGAGTATTTCAGGATAGAGTACCAGTGATACGGGAGGCTATAAGAAGGATGACCAAAATACTATTTGTATGCCATGGAAATATATGCCGTTCAACGATGGCTGAGTTCGTCATGAAAGATCTTGTGGCGAAAGCAGGCCTTACAGATAACTTTTATATTGAATCAGCAGCAACCAGCCGCGAAGAAATAGGCAATGATACAGACCCCAGAACTAAGAGAAAGCTGACTGAGATGGGTGTGCCTTTTACAAGAAGGAAGGCTCGGCAGATGACAAAAGCTGATTACGATAAGTTCGACTACATAATCGCCATGGACGATAACAACATCAGAAACATGATGAGGATCATCGGAAGCGATCCTGACGGCAAGGTGTCCAAATTGCTGGAGCACGCCGGCAAAAATGAGAGCATAGCAGACCCGTGGTATACGGGAAACTTTGATGACACATGGGACGGCGTGCTGGAAGGATGCATGGCTCTTTTGGAGAAGCTGTAGCAGGAAATGACAGGAGAGCTGACAAAGATCGTAGTAGATTGACATAACTGAATATAATATGAGCATGAAAAAACGATGGATCGCTATTGATCCATCGTTTATTTATTTTGGATAGGCTTTATTTTGAGAAAGGTTGTGTGTTTTATGCTTCTGCAGGTCTTCCTGTTATATTTCTGATAATAAGCAGAACTGCTGCCAGCAGCAGGATGGATACCGGCATGCAGAACCAGATGATATTTGTCATGCCTGTGATCATGTAGCCCACACCTGTCAGCACATATCCGACGAAGGATACTGCAGCAACTGTGATTGCGTAAGGCAGCTGAGTGTTGACGTGGCTGATGTGGTCACACTGTGCACCTGCTGATGACATGATGGTCGTATCTGAGATAGGTGAGCAGTGGTCTCCGCATACGGCGCCTGCCATACAGGCTGAGATGGACATGATCATCATAGTTTCATCGACCCCTGCGAACATGCTTACCACGATAGGGATCAGGATGCCGAAGGTTCCCCATGAAGTTCCTGTGGCGAATGCCAGCACGCAGCCAACCAGGAAGATGATAGCCGGCAGGAAGCTCATCAGCGATTCGGCGCCTGATTCCATGATTCCTGCAACGTATTCTGCAGCACCCAGGCTGTCTGTCATGGCTTTGAGCGTCCATGCAAAGGTCAGGATAAGGATGGCAGGGACCATAGCCTTGAAACCTTCAGGAACACATCCCATGCTTTCTCTGAATGTGACGATGTGCCTTGCCAGATAATATATGATGGTAAAGATCAGTGCGAACAAGCTGCCGACAGAAAGGCCAACAGATGCATCGCTGGCTGAGAATGCTTCAACGAAGCCGGTGCCTGAGAAAAATCCTCCCGTATAAAGCATACCTGCCGCACAGAAAATGATGAGGATGACAACAGGAACCACCAGATCGGATGCTCTGCCGTTAGGGTTTTCGTTGCTGAACTCAGCGTTTTCAAAAACGCGGTCCTTAACTGTATAAATGTCGCCATTCAGTGCATTGAGTTCATGAGTTCTCATCGGACCGTAGCTTACTTTTAAAACGATGATGAAAAGGACCATGAACAGTGAAAGGATGGCGTAGAAGTTGTAAGGGATCGCACGGAGGAAAACGGAGAAGCCGTCTTCGCCGGGAACGAAGCCTGTAACAGCTGCAGCCCATGAAGAGATAGGTGCTATGATGCATACGGGAGCAGCAGTACTGTCAACTATGTAAGCCAGATGAGCTCTCGATACGTTGTACTTGTCGGTAACAGGTCTCATCACGTTACCTACTGTCAGACAGTTGAAATAGTCATCGATGAATATCATGATTCCAAGTACAAGGGTCGCCAGCTGAGCGCCGACTCTTGACTTGATATGTGTTTCAGCCCATCTGCCGAATGCAGCGGATCCGCCGCTTCTGTTCATCAGGCATACCATGATCCCCAGGATAACAAGGAATACCAGGATACCTACATTGTAGCTGTCGGATAGGCTTGCTATGAGCCCGTCATTGAGGACATGCTCGAATGCCCCCGTAAAGGAGAAGCCTGACCAAAGGAGACCGCCAACGACGATACCGATGAAAAGCGAGCTGTAAACTTCCTTTGTTATGAGTGCCAGTGCAATAGCCAGTATAGGTGGGACTAACGCCCAGATCGTTCCGAACATAATGATTTACCTCCTGTTCTTAAATAAAAAAGCCGATAAGCATCCTTATCGACTGCATGGAAAGAACAGGTCATATAAGGATAGCGCAACTGCCGTTTCCACACGGCAGACAGTCATATGGATATTCACCATATGCCCACCATAGTATCGTGCCCGATGCTATGATTCGGCGGACTTCGCCTCCGATCAGATCACAGCCTGCCGGCTCCCTGATCTTCTTCTGTTCCGCACCTCTATCGGTTATGAGTTGTTTGTACGTTTTGTGTACGATTGACAATATAACACTAGAATTTGTGAGTGTCAACCATAAAAGCAGAAAATAATTAATATTTTTTGTGCGTTTACACAAATATACTAAAATTGTGCATCGCACATATATATGATAGAATAGTAAAAGATAAGTGATGAAACCGGTGTTTACAACGAAAGGGAGATCATTATGGGTGAAAAATATATAGAAGTATTTCCTCAGTTTGAAGAGGTTACGGGTTTTTTCTCAACAAAAGAAGGTGCGGCAGAAGGATATCCGTACGACAGGGAAGATGTTTTTGAAGAAAACTGGCTACAGGAAGCTATCCCTGTATGGCCTAAACAGGTCCATGAAGATCATATCCGGATCATAGAGCAGAGGCCCTACAAGCCCGTTCAGCCGGAAGATACGGATGGCATTATAACCAATTTGAGAGGGGTGCTTTTGACCACCCTCCATGCAGACTGTCTGCCAGTATATTTATTTGATTATATGAGGAACGTGATAGGCCTTGTCCATGCCGGATGGAGGGGAACGGCTAAAGGCATAGCAGCCAAGGCTGTATATATGATGAACCGTGAATTTGGAAGCGATCCTGAAAACATCCAGGTGTTCATAGGACCGGGAATAAGCAAGTGCTGCTTTGAAACAGGAAAAGAAGTATATGATGCCTTCGCAGAAGGTAAGTACTCCTTCGACATTTTTGAGGAACAGTGGGATTTTATCGATGACTATGCGGAGAAAAAAGGTGATAAATACTTTATCGATCTCAAGGGCATAAACAAGAGACAGCTGATGGACATAGGCGTACCTGAAGAAAATATCCTCATAAGCGACCATTGTACTTGCTGCGAACCGGATACTTTCAATTCGTACAGAAGAGAAGGCGGCACCTATATGCGCATGGGCGCCGGGTTGTGCCTGATATGAATGATGGATATCAAAGCCGTGACATGTGCGCCACGGCTTGATATTTTCATGGCGAAGTAGTATAATAGTTCGGTATAAATTTTTAGATACAGAAGGGAAAACGAATAATGCTCAAAGTTGAAAATCTCAGTTTTTCAGTAGGTGAAAACGGGTCAAAAACAAATATATTATCCGATGTCAGCTTCAACGTCAACAAGGGCGAGATGCTGGTCATCACAGGACCCAACGGCGGCGGAAAATCCACGTTGGCAAAGGTGCTGATGGGTATCGAAAAAGCCGACTGCGGCAAGGTGATCCTCGAAGGCGAAGACATCAGTGGTTACGATATAGATGAGAGGGCAAAGGCAGGTATAGGATTCGCATTCCAGCAGCCTCCTCGATTCAAAGGAATGACAGTGGACAAGCTGATCTCTTTGGCAGCAGGAGAAAAGAAGACGGAAGCAGAGTGCTGTGAGCTTCTCAGCAGAGTGGGCCTTTGCGCACAGGAATACGTCAAGAGAGAAGTGGACAACACCCTTTCCGGCGGAGAAATGAAGCGTATCGAGATCGCCACCGTACTTGCCAAAGGTCATAAGCTTTGCATTTTTGATGAACCCGAAGCAGGCATCGACCTTTGGAGCTTTTCCATGCTTATCCAGCAGTTTGAAGAGATAAAGAAGAACAAAGATCAGAGCATAATCATCATCTCTCATCAGGAGAGGATAATGCAGATGGCAGACAGGGTCATGGTCATCGAAGACGGCAAAGTTGCAGGCATCGGCAAGCGTGAAGATCTGCTGCCGACGCTGATGAAACAGGGACCGTCATGCTGTGCATTTTTAAGAAATCTGGAACAAATGTAGGAGGCGGCAATGGCAGAGTTGGATAAAGTAACGCAGGCAATACTTAAATATATAGACGAAGCAGGCTTCAAACAGGAAGGTGCTTTCAACCTGAGGCATAACGGTGCATCATTATGTCATGGCAACAGTGAACATGTGAAAATTGTCAAGAAAGAAGATAAGCCGGGTATCGACATTTATATCGATGGAGATACTGACGGTGAAGAAGTGCACATCCCTGTGGTGCTGGATGCATCGGGATTCACCGATAAGGTATATAACGATTTTCATATCGCAGACGGGGCAAATGTGACCATAATCGCAGGCTGCGGCATCCATAATGACGGACACGCAGACAGCCAGCACGATGGAGTGCATTCTTTCTTCGTGGGAAGCAACGCCAACGTGACATATAAGGAAAATCATTACGGGGCAGGAGAAGGAACAGGTGCGAGGATCCTCAATCCTGTGACTAAGATTTTCGTCAAGGACAACAGTGTTTTCACTCTTGATACTGCGCAGATCAAGGGCGTAGATTCCACTAAGCGTGAAACAGAGGTTGAACTTGGTGAAAACAGCAAGCTTTTCGTTCTTGAAAAGCTCATGACCCACGGGGAACAGTTCGCCGAGTCCAACATGGAGATCCGCCTTGAAGGAACTGACAGTTCGGCTCAGATCATCTCAAGATCAGTTGCCAAGGAAAACTCAAGTCAGGTGTTCCATCCGGCAGCTGTGGGCGCAGCCAAGTGCAATGCCCATATCCAGTGCGACTCCATAATCATGGATGAAGCCCATGTAAGATCCATTCCGGAGATCAACGCCAAACATCTGGACGCGGCCATCATACATGAAGCGGCCATCGGCAGGATCAACGATGAACAGCTGACCAAGCTGAGGACCATGGGAATGACGGCGGAAGAAGCCGAAAGCGTTATAATCGAAGCATTTCTGAATTAATGTAAAGGGCAGGGAGCCGGAAGGCTCCTTGTGTTTTAGAAGGGAGTTTGTGATGAAGCTGATTTCCTGGAACGTCAACGGAATAAGGGCTGCCATGGGCAAGGGATTTCTGGATTTTGCAAAGGGGCAGGATCCGGATGTGCTCTGTGTGCAGGAAACAAAAATGCAGGAAGGACAGGCTGAAGTGCCGCTGGAAGGATACCATCAGTACTGGTGCTCCGCTGAGAAAAAAGGATACTCCGGAACTGCAGTGTTTTCAAAGGAAGAACCGATCTCGGTATCATACGGCATCGGTATAGATGAGCACGATCATGAAGGCAGGGTCATAACTTGTGAATACGAAGGGTTTTATCTTGTCAACGTGTACGTCCCCAATTCACAGGACGGTCTTAAGAGACTTGATTACCGTATGAAGTGGGAAGATGATTTTCTGGCCTATCTTAAGAAGCTGGAGGAGACTAAACCTGTGGTGACATGCGGAGATTTCAACGTGGCTCATAAGGAGATAGACCTTAAGAACCCTAAGACCAACCGCAGGAATGCAGGTTTCACAGACGAAGAAAGAGCCAAGATGACCGCCATGCAGGAAGCAGGATTCACAGATACGTTCAGATTCTTTTATCCTGATCTTGAAGGGGTGTACTCCTGGTGGAGCTACCGCTTCAATGCCAGAAAGAACAACGCAGGGTGGCGTATTGACTACTTTCTGACATCAAAGGTGCTTGATGATAAACTTAAGAAGGCAGAGATACTTACAGAAGTATACGGCAGCGACCATTGTCCGGTATTGCTGGAGATAGATGCATAGTAATTTGGTGTTCCGTAGAATTGTATTTAAGATGATTTTACGGAACTTTTTGATTGATTCCCGCTATATTTTACTGTGTTTTATTGAAATAGTCTCGTGCATTTATGAAATGGAGATAATAGCGGGACAAAATGCGGAAATAGTCCCGTAAATAATGATGTTTTATCAGGCTACGAAATTTATTAGCAGTAAATGAAGAAAAATGTAATAAAAATCAATAAAAAATCCCGTGAAACAAGGCGTGATTGTATTTCACGAGATTTAAGTTCGCGAACTAAGATATATTTTTTAACAGTTTATATCATACCGATAAAATGCTGTACCAGCAGCGACATCACGGCTACCACGAACCAGCAGCACAATCCTAAACATATAGGCTTCAGACCATTGGTCAGAAGCTTTTTTAAATTGGTGTTGAGACCGATGGCAGTCATGGCCATGACGATCATGAATTTGCCTATTTGCACAAGAGTCGATGATACTCCGGCAGGGATCGGCAGGAATGTGTTGAGTATTGCAGTGAATACGAATCCCAGCACGAACCAAGGGAATATCTTGGCGATGCTGTAGTTGTTGCCTTCACCGGCTCCTGCATTTTCTTTCTGCAGTTTACGCGTAGTGTAGATGGCAAGAACCAAAGTGATCGGAACTATCATCAAAGTTCTGGTCAGCTTGACGATCGTTGCGAATGCCAGTGCAGTGTTGTTCCCTGCAGCGCTGCTCCATGAAGCTCCTGCAGCAACTACTGATGATGTGTCATTGATGGCAGTTCCTGCCCACATACCGAAGCCGGTATCGGATAATCCCAACAGATGTCCCAATGGCGGGAATATGAAGACCGCGATGATGTTGAATAAAAATATGGTGGAGATAGCCTGTGCTACATCTTCATCTTTTGCACGGATAACAGGTGCTGTTGCAGCTATGGCAGAACCACCGCAGATGGATGTGCCAACGCCTATGAGCGTAGTAGTTTTGCCATCGATCTTCAGTGCCTTGCCCACCAGATATGCAGTCACGAATGAAGATGTCAGAGTGAAGACCATGACCATCAGAGACTGTCCGCCGACTTTGATGACATTGAATAGATTCATCTCAAAACCCAGCAGGATGATGGAATACTGAAGTATTGCTTTTGATGTGTATTTGATGCCGGGATCCAGCTTTTCAGGTCTTTTGATAAAAGCCAGGATCATCCCGAAGAGTATGCCGAATACAGGTCCTCCGATGATGGGTATTGCCTTGCCCAGAAGCCATGCAGGGACAGCAATTATAAAACAAGTCAGTATGCCTATCGCCATTTTCTTTTCAAATTTCATGATAACCTCCGTCGTCAGCCAAGGGGTATTATACCATTTTGAAATCTATTTGAAAACCCGTTTGTAGCTTATTGACATATACCCCATAGGGGTATAATATAGAATCATAAACAACGAAAGGAAATCATCCGATGAGTGAAACAATGAACTGCTGTCACAAGACAAAAGAGCGTTCTGAGAAAGAATACAGGAATCTCATAAACCGCCTCAATCGCATAGAAGGCCAGATAAGAGGCATCAAGAGGATGGTGGAGGAAGACGCATACTGTACAGATATCCTGATACAGGTTGCGGCGGCCAATGCGGCTCTCAATTCCTTCAACAAAGTGCTCCTTTCGGAGCATATCAGGACATGTGTTGCAGATGATATAAGGGAAGGCAGAGACGAGACGGTGGAAGAGCTGGTGACTACTCTGCAGAAACTGATGAAATAGGGGTAAGAAGATGAAACAATACCAAGTAACAGGGATGAGCTGTGCAGCCTGCAGCGCCCGCGTGGAAAAGGCAGTGGGAAGCCTCCCCGGCGTGGAAAGCTGCGCTGTCAGCCTTCTGACAAACTCTATGGGTGTAGAAGGGGAAGCATCATCCGAAGACATAATAGCTGCCGTAGAAAAGGCAGGATACGGGGCATCTTTGAAGGTCAAGAGAAGTGCTTCCGCATCCGGCAGCGAAGCTTCCGGCGGGGTCCCGGGCGGCGGTGCCATGGTAGGCGAGAGTTTTTTGGAAGATAAAGAAACACCTTTGCTGAAGAAGAGGCTGGTAG
>CAYTVH010000070.1:0-8314 GCA_964441805.1 uncultured Oscillospiraceae bacterium
TATGGATGACTTTGTCAATGATAATAAGCTGGACACGGTGATATTGGGATGTACCCACTATCCGCTGATAAAGAATAACATCGAAAGGCTTTATCCTGAACTGGAAATAATAAATCCTTCAAGTATAATAGTCGGCAATATCGAGAAGATACTTGAAGAAAGGGATATGTTCGCTGATAACTCTGATTTCCAGAATGTGTTTTACGCCAGCGACCTTTCAGAGAACTTTATCAACATGATAGATCACATTTTTGAAAACGAAAGTGAAGAAGCCAAGGTCAAATTCAAGAATTTCGATCTTGAGCATGGGGAGGAAAAATAATGGATTTCTATGAATTATTGGAGTATCTAGACCTGGAAGATGCATCACAGTTTGAGTATTTCGAAGCCATGGCAGATTTGATCGAAAGTGAAGAGTACATCGAACAAGAAGCGATGTATCAGCTGTTTGACGGTGCCGATAACACCATGATCGAAGAACTTCTTCAGGATTATTTTGAAGATATCCTGGATGGACTTCCTGAGAACTCCGGTGAGATATTCTCATTGCTGCACCAGATAAAGCTCAGCCTTTTAGGAATGATATCCCATGCAGAAGATGATTCTGATATGCGAAGGTTCACCGATGAGTTTTACAGATTCCAGACATGGTATTCCCATGAATCGGAAGTTGAACTCCAGCCTGAAGAAGGCGGTGCACCACTTTACAATAATGTCAGAGATGCCATAACAGCCTCAAGACTCGAAAAGCTGGGCGGAGACAAATATAAGTATGATTTTGAGAATGCACTTGATTATCAGCTTGACAGCTATACCGTGTCATTTGCTGATCTGATGGAAGCAGAGAATGATAATGACGGCACCATAGTTTTTTCACCCGAGGACGAATTAGACGATGATGGATACCAATTATAAAAAAGGACTTATATACGCACTGGCATGCTCCATTTTATGGGGCATTTTGCCTATATACTGGCAGGCGCTCAGACCCATAGAATCATCTGTAATCATATTCTACAGGATATTTCTTGTGGGACTGGTTTGCCTGATAGGATCGCTGATACTTTATGGCAGAGATGAAATAGCTAAACACCTGCAGGTCAAAGGTGCCAAGATGAAGTTCTTTCTGGCCGGGCTTCTGATCACTGCCAACTGGAGCATATATATCTGGGCAGTAAATGCCGACCAGGTTATCCAGACTTGTGTCGGATACTATATTGAACCGCTTATGGTCAGCGTGTTCGGTATCATATTCTTCAAGGAAAAGCTGACAAAGTATAAGCTTACTGCGCTTGTACTGGCCATGGCAGGAGTAGTGGTGCTTCTTGTTCATTTCATGGAGATACCGCTGATCGCATTGACGCTGGCGATCACATTCGCGACATATGCTGCTGTTAAGAAGAGCTTTAATCTGCCATCGTTATTATCTCTGTTCTATGAGACCATGTATTTGATGATACCGGCCTTGGCAGTGATAATTTATTTGGAAGTGACAGGGCAGGGAGCCATAGGCGTTGGACAGCCTTATCAGTATGGCTTGTTGTTGTTGTGCGGGCCCATCACTGCGATGACCCTTGCTTTTTTCGCAGAAGCAGCCAACAAAGTACCGCTGGTAACATTGGGAATAATAGAGTATATATCGCCGTCCTTATCATTGATCATAGGAATATTCCTGTTCAAAGAACCCTTTGACATGGTACAGTTCATTGCATTCGTGATCGTTTGGATAGGTCTGGTATTCTTTACCATGGGTGAAGCTAAGGAGAGCAGAATGACTAAAAAACCTGTAATCAACGATGTCGTTTTATTTGATATATTCGGAGACGATTTTGACCGATTCGATTTCCCGATCGATGCCCACAGAGTGACATCGGGAAGCGGCGGTGAAAGTATTCTAATTTTCGGTTCCGAAAAAACATTGCTTTATGACTGCGGTATGGCATACTGCGGTAAGTTCACGGTAGAAAACATCAAAACCAAGCTGGCCGAAAAAGGCAGGGATAAGCTGGACTATGTGATCCTCAGCCATTCTCACTATGATCACATGGGTGCGCTGCCATATATCAGGAAGGCATTCCCGGATGTATTGGTCCACGGCGGTGAAAAGGCTGCACATATATTTGAAAAACCGAGTGCCAAAGCCCTTATGAAGGAGCTGGGAACTTCTGCCAGAGACCTGTTCATGCCGGAAAGCAACGAAGAAATATTGGTTGACGGCATCGCGATCGATGTGATCCTTAAGGATGGAGAGGAAATATCTCTTGGAGACATTACAGTTAAGGCGATGGAAACCAAAGGGCATACTGATTGTTCCATGAGCTATGCATTTGAACCGGTGAAATTACTTTTTGCCAGCGAAAGCACAGGCCTTTTAGAGGGAAGAAACTATGTACATACTCCTTTCCTCAAGGACTGTAATGATGCGATAGCTTCAAGAGAAAAGTGTATGGCTTACGAGCCTGAGTATATAAGTTTGCCTCATTTCGGTATGCTGCCAAAAGATTTCAATGATGAATATTGGGAAATGTTGAAAGATGCCACAGAAACTAAAAAAGAATTCATCCGCACCATGAAAGAAGAAGGTCTCGATGATGAGGCAATGCTTGACAGATATGTGGAGAAATATTGGGATCCCGCCATGGAAGAAGTCCAGCCCATGGATGCCTTTATCATAAATTCAAAGGCGATAATCAAAGCTTTTCTGAAAGCAATATAAAAGGCTCCTTTTGGAGCCTGTATCAATCGCTTAGCGGTGAATACAACAGATATGTATTGGTAAATCCGAATTCTTCGGAAATAGTGATACCAATGATCTTAAAACCAAGACTTTGATAAAAAATCACATCTTCAGAAGTGTTGGTGAAAAGCATGATCGGAAGACTGACCTGGTCGGCGTATTTGCAAATGGCTGTCATGAGTCCTCGTCCGCGGCCTTGATGTTGGTGTTCTTCTCGGACACCGAGGAAATCAAGGTAGATATGAGGCCTCGGGATATCAACTGTCGCCTCAAGACGGTCAAGCTCTTCAAAGAGGCGGACGCGCTTTATCCTATCAGTTTTGGAAAGTCTGCCCATGGCATTTCGGTAGCTTTTGCTGTAACTTCCTGCCAGGATGTGCTTCAGAAAAGTATACTTCATTTCATCGGAATGGACGAGCACCGCAGCTTCATTGATATTTTCATCGAGACTATAGGCATAACCATAGCGAAGATCGTAAGCCACATAATATCTTATGGTGGCCTCCAAAGCAGCATAACGTGCTTTCTCATCTGGGAATGCAGACATCATTTTTGGATATTTCTTGAAAGCATCGAGCAAGGCAGTATAGATTTTTTCATAGTCGCACTTTTGTATTTTATGAAGTCCGGCTATATGTGTATTTTTAATATTGATCATGAAAACATCTTATCACAATGAATTAACAAGAACAACGGCTAAAAAAGCCTTCATAAGCAGTCTGCCTGTAATGGCAGGCTATATATGCCTTGGCATAGGCTTCGGCGTGCTTTTGGAAAGCAGCGGATACAGTTTCCTTTGGGCAATTCTGATGAGCATTACCATATATGCGGGATCCATGCAGTACGTGGCGGTAGACCTTTTGAGCGGCGGAGCGACTTTGATCGCAACGGCACTTATGACTTTGATGGTGAATGCCAGACATCTGTTTTACGGTATCTCGATGCTTGAAAGCTACAAAGATACTGGTAAGCTGAAACCGCTTCTTGCTCATACTTTGACAGACGAGACATATTCTTTGGTATGTACCAGGGAACTTCTTCCGGAAGGTATAGATGAAAAAAAGTATTATCTCTTCCTTTCCCTTATGAACCAATGCTATTGGATCTGCGGAAGCGCCATTGGCGGACTTCTTGGAGCTGCTATCAATTTCAACAGTACCGGGATCGAGTTTGCCATGACATCTCTGTTCGTGCTCATCTTTGTGGAACAATGGGAAGGGGCAAATAGTCATATCCCGGCTTGCATTGGTATAGCGTGTACCTTGGGATGTCTTGTTATCTTTGGATCGGGAAGTTTTCTTATACCTTCCATGGCTTGCATCACCATAGCCCTTTTGGTATTCAGAAAGGGGGCTGAGAAGAATGACTGATGTTTATTCACTGATTATGATAGCAGTTATGGCAGCCGTGACATTTCTTTTGAGGTTCCTGCCGTTTGCGGTTTTTCCTGCCGATAAGGAAACTCCTGCAGTTATAACATATCTCAGCAATGCACTGCCTTGTGCCATAATGGGTATGCTGGTGATATATTGTTTGAAAGATGTCACCATATTCTCGGGAAATCACGGTATTCCTGAAGTGATTTGTGTTATACTTGTAGTCGTATTACATAAGTGGAGACATAATTCACTTCTCAGCATAAGCGTGGGAACCATAGTATACATGCTGCTGGTGCAGATGGTATTTATATAAGGAGGTGGCTGCAGTGAAAGTGCTGATAGTAGTTGATATGCAGAATGATTTCATAGACGGTGCCCTTGGAACGCCGGAGGCGGTGAGCATCGTTGGCAATGTGAAAGCAAAAATAGAAGAATATCGCAAGAACAACGACAGAGTGATCTTTACAAGAGATACTCACCATGATAATTATATGGAGACTCAAGAAGGGGCGAAGCTCCCGGTGCCTCACTGCATAGAAGGCAGCGAAGGCTGGCGGATAAGAGCTGAACTTGAGCCGGAAGAAGACGTTGTCATTGATAAGCCAACCTTTGGATCTTATGAACTTGTGGATACTTTGAGAGAGATCTGCGAGGAGACACCGCCGGAATCCATAGAGCTGGTGGGCTTATGTACAGATATTTGTGTGATTTCCAATGCCATGATGATAAAAGCCGCATTTTTGGAAACACCGATAATAGTAGACAGTTCTTGCTGTGCAGGCGTAACACCTGCAAGCCATGACAATGCCCTTGATGCGATGGAGATGTGTCAGATAGAAGTGACCGGGAGGTAAGCAAAATGTTTAATGCAGAAAAAGTAAAAAATGATATAGTTAAGTGGATACAGGAATGGTTTGAAGCCAATGGGAAAGGCTGCAAAGCAGTTATCGGTATTTCAGGAGGAAAGGACAGCTCAGTGGTAGCTGCACTTTGTGTAGAAGCCCTTGGTAAAGAAAATGTATTTGGTGTTCTGATGCCAAACGGTGAGCAGTTTGATATCGATGTTTCCCTGAAGCTGGTTGAGCATCTCGGGATAGAACATGTGGTCATCAATATCAAGGATGCATATGAAGGCATGGTTGGTCAGCTTGTCAAGAACTTCGATGCTTTTGAAGGACAGGCTAAAGTAAATCTACCTCCAAGACTTAGAATGGCTGCGCTCTATGCTGTTTCACAGACTGTCAACGGCAGAGTTGCCAATACATGTAATTTATCAGAAGACTGGGTGGGTTACTCCACAAGATACGGTGATATGGCAGGAGATTTCAGTCCGCTGTCACATCTGACCGTACAGGAAGTGAAGGCTGTTGGAAGAGTATGCGGACTGCCATCACTGTTTGTGGACAAAGTACCCATCGACGGATTATGTGGATATACAGATGAAGATAATCTGGGATTCACATATGCTGTTTTGGATAAATATATCAGGGAAGGTATCTGTGAGGATCCTGAAACGAAAGCTAAGATAGACAGAAAGCATGAGATGAATCTTTTCAAGCTCCAACCAATGCCGGCATTTGAGTACGAACCGGAGGAATAAAAAATGAAGAAAAAGAATGCTGTTGTTTCGTTTTTGATAGCATTTGTTATGCTGTTTACTGTATTCGCAGTAAATGTTCCCGAGGCTGAAGCTGCAGTGGACAAGAACACTTACTGGATCAAGGTCAATACCCAGTGCAATGTTATAACCGTGTATAAAAAATCGGGTTCAACATACAAGCCTATAAGAGCTATGGTGTGTTCTACCGGTAAAAAAGGAAGCGCTACGCCTACCGGAACATATAGAATGGGGACCAAGATCGGCTGGTGTAAACTGGTTGGAAACGTTTGGGGAAGATACAGCATGGTCATAAAAGGCAATTATCTCTTCCATTCTGTTCCTTATGCCAAGAAGTCCATCAACAGCATGAAGTACAAAGAGTATAACAAGCTGGGCACCAGCTGTTCCCATGGATGTGTGAGATTATCCCTCATGGACGTCAAGTGGATATGGAACAATTGTCCTAAGGGAACGAAGATCACGGTTTATAAGAGCAGCAATCCGGGACCACTGGGTAAGCCTACTCCGATAAAGATGAAGAGCAGCTGGAAGTACGACCCTACTGATCCCAGCAAGAAGAATACCAACTTCAAGCTGCAAAAGCCTGTTATAACAATATCGAGCAGCAAGGCCAAGACCGTCGAGCAGGGAAGTTCTTATTCACTTAAGTCAGGAGTAACAGGCAAAAATCCTAATGCCATCCAGGACTTGACAGCCTATGTAAAGGTTTACAAGACTTACAAATACAGTACCTCTAAGGGAAAATATATCGAGGCCGACTTTACCACCAAGAAAACAGGAAAGTATAAGATAACATATAAGTTATACAGTTATTATTGCGGCGGCACAAGCTATAAGAATTTTTATGTCAGTGTGGTAAAACCTGAAGCTATTACTTTCGTTGCTGAAAACCGAGATGTGGTCATAGGTTCTGAGAATGCAGTAAATGCAGTTTTAGGAGTTACTGCAAAGCAGCCGTCTTCGGATAGAACTAAAACGATGGTAGTAACTATACTTGAGCCTGGTGCAGATAAGGCAGTACAGCTTACTTATGCACAGGCGCTGAAGTATGTCTTCAGCAAGGAAGGGAAATATACAATTACTTATACTGTAAAGAACTCTATTTCACCATATAAACAGGCAAAGAAAACAATAATAGTCAATTGTTTGCCTGTTGAGGAGCCCCAACTTCCTACAGATCCTACGGATCCTGAACAGCCAACGGAACCTGCAGAGCCTTCGGAAATGGAAGACGGAACGAATGTAGAATAAACTCATAATAAAAAAGACGCGAAATCCGCGTCTTTTTCTTTTTTTGAAGACAATGCTTAAGGAGAAATCATTTAACATACATTTAACTTAGATGAGATTTTGGATTTAACATGGAATATTTATAATACAAATCGTTAAAGGGAGAAAAAATAATATCAAATAGTAAAATCATGATTACAGGAGGTAAAAAATGAAAAAGAGTAAAATAACTAAAATCTTAACTTTAAGTCTTGCAGCAGTTATGGCTTTGGGACTGGCTGGCTGCGGCGGAAGCGATACTCAGCAAGGAGAAGCTAAAGACATCACAGTTATCTCACGTGAAGAAGGATCCGGAACAAGAGATGCTTTCGTTGAGCTGACAGGTGTGATGGAAGAAGATGTGGACAGAACAGTCGACACAGCTGAGATCTCCAACAGCACTTCGGTAGTTATTCAGTCAGTAGTAGGTAACGATGCTGCCATCGGTTACATCTCAATGGGTTCCATGAGCGAAGAAGTGAAGGCACTCAAAATCGACGGAGTCGAAGCTGACATCGATAATGTCAAGAGTGGTGAATATAAGCTCCAGAGACCTTTCAATATCGTTACAAAGGGCGAGCTGAAAGAGCTTCCTCAGGATTTCGTGGACTTCATCGAAAGTGCCGATGGTCAGGCGATAATAGAGGCAGAAGGTTATATCCCTGTTGAGGATGATGCTGAACCTTATGAATCAAAAGGTCTTACCGGAACTATCACTATTGCAGGTTCAACTTCAGTAGCACCTGTTATGGAAGTGCTGGCAGATAAGTACAAGAATCTCAACGATGGAGTGACCATCGAGATCCAGCATACCGGTTCAGGTGCCGGTATCCAGAGTACCATCGAGGGTGTATGCGACATTGGTATGGCTTCAAGAGAAATTGAAGATGAAGAAGTAGCAGAAGGCCTCGATAGTGAAGCTATCGCACTGGACGGTATTGCAGTTATCGTCAATAAAGCAAATACTGCAGAAGATATCACCATGAAACAGATCATGCAGATTTTCACAGGTCAGATCACCAACTGGGCTGAATTACAGTAACGTAGAAAGTGATGGTACAGAAAATGCGAAACAAAAGTGAAAGCATAATGAAAGCAGTATTCCTGCTGACAGCATGTGTATCGATTTTAGCAGTAATACTCATATGTGTGTTTCTTTTCGCAAGCGGCGTACCTGCCATAAAGGAAATCGGACTTACCGATTTCCTTTTCGGTATGTCCTGGAAGCCCGGTCAGGGTCTGTATGGCGTGTTTCCCATGATAATAGGAAGCATATATGTTACTGCCGGTGCGATCATTATCGGAGTA
>CAYTVH010000071.1:0-8295 GCA_964441805.1 uncultured Oscillospiraceae bacterium
TCTGCAAAGCATCTACAGCGACTATTTGGCAGAAACAGATTTTGGCCGGCATGTATAAAATAACAGGAAGAATTGAAGCGGCAACAACGATATTAAGTGAGCTGTTCTACAACTCGCCATACAATATCGCATATTCGTATGAATTGGGGCGATGTTTTTTAGACACAGGCAAACCGGAAAAGGCCCACTATCATTTCAGAAGAACTTGTGAAACCGCACCTGATTTTAGAAATGCCGCTTATTATCTTATCCAAGCATCCGTTGATGAAGGGGAAGACAAGCGTGCAGAAAACGAACTGGAACAGTTGGGTCAGTTTATTTCCGATGATCACATAAGATTTTTGCAAGGGCAATTTGCAGAAATGCGGGAGGCATTCAAAGATGCTCAGCAGATTTACAGCGACATGATAGGTAAATACGAAAAAGCCCCTTATGACAGAAAGCTACTTCACGAAGCAGCTGAGAGATACTTTTTGTTGAGGCAGGAAAACGGAGCAAGGGTATTGCCGCTGGTTATGGAGCTTGAAGATGCTCTCGAAAAGATTCCGGATGCGGCCGGTGTTTGGTATTTTTTAGGCGACCTTTATGAGCGGTCGGATATAAAAGAAGGGGCCGCTGAGAAGTGCTATATAAAAGCAATAGAGGCAGACCCATACCATTTGAATTCGCTCCTCTCTTTGCTTGAAATATATATGACGGGAGACAAAAATGTTCAGGCAAGAGAACTTTTAGACAGAATCCTCGTATATACAGATGATACTGATATGTATGTTGCCAGTGCTCATTTAGCATTAGACATGGGGGACTTTGACAGATGCATGGGCGATATCAAAGAATATGAACGCCGACAAGGAGCCAACGAAGAAGTTTCGGAGTTAAAAGCGCAGGCACTGTTGAAGAATGGTGAATATGAAGCTGCACTTGAACAATTTGAGGAACTGAATCGAACCAGGGATGTCAAGACAAAACCATATTACGACAGCATCGCCATCTGTATGTGCAAGTGTGGCAGATATGATGAGGCAGAGGAGCTGCTTGATACGGTGTGTCGGACAAGTAAAAATGCACAGTATCATATATATCTTTACAGCATACAGGTTTATTGCGGAAAGTTCAAAGAAGCAAAGTATACTTTGAAAAGATATAAAGATGTTTGCGATCTAGGGTTTTTAGATGATCAATACGCATATCTTTCTGCGGAGCTTACGCTTGCCTCCGGCAATGGACTGTTTGGTCAAACCTCTGCTGAATCGATTGCCAGCACTGATGGTGAAAGATTGTGTGCTGTGATAGAGCTTGTGAGCAAGAAATACCGTGCAGCAGCAAAGCATCTGAACAAGCTGGTAAAAAAACAGCCCAATAATATCGACAACTACTCATGGCTTTCTTTGGCATTGTATTCACAAGGAAAAAATGCAGAGACAACGGAGGTCGCTCAGATCGGGCTTTCACTGATAGAAGAGTATAACGGAGATATCGATTCAGTAAACAACCCGGAAACTCTTTGTCAATATGCATTCCTTAAAACAATGTGTGAAGAGTTTGAAGTTGCAGAAAAATACTTTGATAAAGCGTCACAACTACCGACATGTCCGCATAATATTTGCGATAAATGCTACGAAGCTCATTTTGGCAAAGGCGTTCTGTACGGGTGCAGCGGCCGGCGTAAAAAAGCGATAGAGGAATTCGACAAATCGCTGGAGATATGCGGTTCAAATTATATATGCAAAAAAATCAAAAAGTGGCTGTAGGAAATAAGACAAATGAGCAAACAACCGATTTTCAAAAGAAGGTCGGTTGTTTTTTTGTTTTGAAAGAGTATAATATGAGACAGACTAAAAGAATAAATCATAAGGAGCAAAACCATGGAATCGAGAAGTAAATTCATAAGAAAATTGCCAATGCCTGCGGAAATCAAGGATCAGTATCCGCTGACAGATGCAGTTAAGAAGATAAAAGAAAAAAGGGATGAAGAAATCGCCAAAGTTTTTAAAGGCGAAAGCGATAAATTCATATTGGTCATCGGACCTTGCTCTGCTGACCATGAAGAATCAGTAATGGATTATACAGAGCGTCTGGCCAAGGTCCAGGAACAGGTAAAAGACAAACTGATCATCATTCCAAGAATATACACCAATAAGCCGAGGACTACAGGTCAGGGATATATGGGCATGGTGCACCAGCCTGATCCGGAAAAAGAAGAAGATATGCTGGAAGGTCTAATCGCCATCAGAAGACTCCATACAAAAGCTATTGAAGAGACAGGACTTACATGTGCTGATGAAATGCTTTATCCGGAAAACTACAAATATCTGGATGATCTGCTCTCTTATGTGGCCATCGGAGCGCGTTCCGTAGAAAATCAGCAGCATCGTTTGACAGCCAGCGGGATGAACATCCCGGCAGGGATGAAGAACCCTACAAGCGGCGGTCTTTCTGTAATGCTCAACTCAATAATAGCAGCTCAGGTTCCTCATAAATTCATATACAGAGGCTGGGAAGTAAAAACCATGGGAAACCCTATGGCCCACGCTATTTTAAGAGGTTCAGTCAACAAACACGGCCAGAATATTCCTAATTATCATTATGAAGATCTCTGCCTGCTTCATGATCTTTACTGTGAAAGGAATCTTGAAAACATGGCAGTTGTTATTGATACCAACCATAACAACTCAGGCAAGAAGCATCTGGAACAGGTCAGAATAGCGCAGGAAGTCATGAACTCAAGAAAATACAATCCGGACATCAAAAAGATGGTCAAAGGATTTATGATCGAATCATACATCGAAGACGGTGCCCAGAAGATAGGGGAAGGCATCTACGGCAAGTCCATCACAGACCCATGCCTTGGCTGGGAAAAATCTGAACGACTGATTTTAGATATCGCAGAGCAGGCATAAGCAGACCAAGGAGAAACTATCAATGAAACGATACAAATCAATACACATGGTCCGCATGGAGGATCTCAATCACCATGAGAATCTATATGCCGGCCGCGGCATCGAATGGATGATGGAAAGCTCGTTCATCTGTGCATGCCTGGAGCACGGCGAAAGCCACGGGCTGCTTTACAAGAACACTCACCGGTTCAACTTCGTCAAGTCTGTTGAACCTGGCGACATCATCAGCTACGAAAGCATGATCGTTAGAACAGGCAAGACAAGCCTGACCATGCACGTGATACTCAAGAACGAACAGACCGGCGAAACCCATGCAGAAGGATACACAACGTTCGTGACAATAAAACCGGGCACCAAGACTCCACTGGCACACGGCATCCTACTGGACGAAACAGACGATGCAGAAGAGCTGAAATGGAGAGAAACAGCAGCAGGATTTTTTAAGTAGGAAATAGCGGCATCAAGCCGCCATTTCCTCTTTTTTTTCGCTGCCCTTTGTGCTATAATCTAGAGTTGAGAAAGACCGCTTTTTTCGCGAGGGCATGGCCCGCGACAAAAAGACCGAACTCAAATAAGCATAATAAATACGACAGGAGTTTAAAATGTTTGACAAGCTTGACTTTATAACAGAAAAATACGACGAACTGGCACAGAAGGTATCCGATCCCGAAGTTATCAATAACCAGCCCGTATGGCAGAAGCTGATCAAGGAAATGGGCGAAATGGAGCCGATCGTCAAAGCATATAAGGAATACAAAAAGGCCAAGACTGAGCTGGCTGACGCCAAGGAGATCCTGGAAGAAGGCGACGAAGAAATGCGCGAACTGGCCAAGCTGGAAATCGGCGAACTGGAAGAAACCATCGAAAGCCAGGAAGCAGAACTGAAGATACTCCTTCTGCCTAAGGACCCTAACGATGAAAAGAACGTAATTCTCGAAGTAAGAGCAGGTACAGGCGGTGAAGAAGCTGCACTGTTCGGCGCCGACCTTCTGAGGATGTACACAAGATATGCAGAAAGAAATCGCTGGAAGACAGAGCTGATCGATATCAACGATACAGGCATGGGCGGTATCAAGGAAGCCATCATGCTGATAAAGGGCAAGGGTGCATATTCAAGACTCAAGTATGAATCCGGCGCCCACAGAGTGCAGAGAGTCCCTGAAACTGAATCCTCCGGCAGAGTACACACTTCAGCAGCTACCATCGCGGTACTCCCTGAAGTAGACGACGTTGAAGTCGACCTGAATCCTAACGACGTAAGAGTAGACGTTTACAGAGCATCCGGCAACGGCGGCCAGTGCGTAAACACCACCGACTCGGCCGTAAGACTGACCCACGAACCTACAGGTCTTGTCGTAACTTGTCAGGACGAAAAGTCCCAGATCAAGAACAAGGAAAAGGCCTTCAAGGTCCTCAAAGCAAGACTTTACGATCTGGAAATGCAGAAGCAGCAGGATGAGATCGCCGGTCAGAGAAAGAGCATGGTCGGTTCCGGCGACAGATCCGAAAGAATCAGGACTTACAACTTCCCGCAGGGAAGAGTTTCAGACCACAGGATCGGCATGACTATCTACAAGCTGGATACTTTCCTCGACGGAGATATCGATGAGATCATAGACGGCCTCATCACCAGCGACCAGGCAGAAAAGATGAAGAACTTCTAGGGAGACCTATCCCAACGAGGAACGAGTTGCAGGAAGGTCCCCCGTCAGGAGTGCAGCGCTTCAGCGCGTGGCACTCTACGGCGCAATCCCCAGACAAAAGAGAATCTATGAAGACTAGAATATTATCAACAAACACAAAAGATATCGCGGAAGCGGCATCCATAATAAGACGCGGCGGGCTGGTGGCTTTCCCTACGGAAACGGTTTACGGTCTGGGGGCTGACGCCCTCAATGCAGACGCAGTAGGCAAGATCTACGAAGCAAAGGGCAGGCCGTCCGACAATCCGATGATCGTCCATATAGCCAGGGCAAGCGACATGGGAAGGCTGACTCCCATGCTCAGCGCAGACATCGTCAACCTGATCGAAAACTTCTGGCCGGGACCCCTCACCATGGTGGTGAAGAAAAAGCCGGGCGTTCCTGACAGGACAACAGGAGGTCTCGACACTGTAGCAGTGAGGATGCCTGACAGCAAGGCGGCTCTCGACCTGATTACTATGGCGGACACACCGATAGCAGCACCCAGCGCCAATATTTCAGGAAGCCCGAGCCCCACAAGAGCTAAAGACGTAATCGCCGACATGGACGGACGTATAGACGCCATCATCGAAGGCGACGACTGCAGAGTGGGGATCGAATCCACGGTGGTGGATCTGACAGGTGACGTACCGACTATCCTGAGACCGGGAATCATAACAGCAGAAAACATCGAAGCTGCTTTGGGAAAGGAAGTCAAATACGACGAAGCCCTTCTTGAAAGCGGCAAGTTCTTTGCACTGGATCCGGAGGACGGAGCTGCAGATATAGAAGATTTCAAGCCGAAATCACCGGGCATGAAATACAGACATTACGCACCGAAGGCTCAGATGACAGTCATCGAAGGCCAGAGGGACAAGGTAAAGGCCGAAATAGAAAGGGTCAAAGCTCTCAACGAAAGACTTGGCCTCAAGGTAGGCGTGATCCTTTTCGAAGAGAAAGCCTTTATCGAAGCGGCACATGACTTCTTTGCAAGACTGAGAGACCTTGATAACGAAGGAGTAGACCTGATACTGGCAGGAGCTTTGAGCGACACCGACGGAGTGGGCTTTGCAGTGATGAACAGGATGCTCAAATCGGCAGGATATAACATAGCAAGAGTATAAAGGAGAAAAAGATGAAAATTGCAATCGCAAGCGACCACGGCGGATTCGAACTTAAGGAAAATATCAAGAAGTATCTTGAAGGCAGAGAAATCGAAGTAGTTGATCTGGGAACGTACTCAGAGGAATCTGTAGACTATCCTGCATACGGTAAAGCATGCGGACAGGCTGTAGCTACAGGTGAAGTTGACAGAGGCATCGTATGCTGCGGAACAGGCATCGGCATTTCCATCGCGGCCAATAAAGTAAAGGGCGTGAGATGCTCACTTTGCACAGATGTAACTATGGCAAGACTGACAAGACAGCACAACGATTCAAACGTGCTGGCCCTGGGCGGCAGAACCACAGGACTGCAGACTGCACTGGACATCGTGGCAGCATGGATCGACACTGAATTCGAAGGCGGAAGACACCAGAGAAGAGTGGACATGCTGGACGCAGAATAAGTTAATAATTTAATTTTTAAATATGAAAGGTAGGTACCATAATGAGCAACGTATACGTATTTGATCATCCATTAATTCAGCACAAGACTGCAATGATCAGAAAAACAGAAACTACAGTAAAAGATTTTAGAGAACTGGTTAAAGAGATCTCTATGCTGATGGGATATGAAGCAACTAGAAATCTTCCGCTGAAGGAAGTTGAGATCACAACTCCTATGCAGGATGCAAAAGTTAACATGCTCGCAGGCGAAGACATCGCTATCGTACCTATCCTGAGAGCAGGTCTGGGAATGGTTGACGGAATGCTGGCACTGGTTCCGAACGCTAAGGTTGGACATATCGGACTGTACAGAGATCCTGTAACTCACGAACCTGTAGAATACTACTGCAAACTTCCTGCAGACATCGAAGAAAGAGAGATCTTCGTAGTTGACCCTATGCTGGCAACTGGCGGATCAGCAGCTGCTGCTATCGATTTCATCAAGGCAAGAGGCGGCAAGAAGATCATCTTCATGTGCCTGATCGCAGCTCCTGAAGGTATCGAAGTTCTCCAGAAGGCTCATCCTGACGTAGACATCTTCATCGCAGCTAAGGATGATTGCCTCAATGATAACAAGTACATCCTGCCGGGTCTTGGAGATGCAGGCGACAGACTTTACGGAACTAAATAGTTTTGACCGTAAACAATAACATTTAAGGAGAATTGATAAACATGGGCTTTGAATTTATACCTGACAGCGTCAGCAAACATGACAATGTTTATGACGTGCTGAAGGAAAGAGGCTTTATTGAACAGTCAACGGACGAAGAAAAAGTTCGTGAGCTTTTACAGAACGAAAAAGTAAAATTCTATATCGGATTTGACCCTACTGCTGACTGTCTGCACGTAGGACACTTCATGCAGGTAATCATCATGATGTACATGCAGAAGTTCGGTCACACTCCTGTAGTCCTCATCGGAGGCGGCACAGGCATGGTAGGCGACCCTTCAGGCAGAGCTGATATGCGTCAGATGATGACTATCGAAACTATCGAACACAACTGTGCTCAGTTCAAAAAGCTGTTCGACAAGTTCCTCGACTTTGACGATGAGTGGGAATATGTTGGAAACAACGGTGTATACGAACCGGGACACGAAAACAAGACTCCTGAGCCGGGCAAAGCCGTATCAGTAAATAACGCTAGATGGATCCGTCCGATGAGCTATATCGAGTTCATGAGAGAGATCGGTTCATGCTTCAACGTAAACACTATGCTGAGAGCAGAATGCTTCAAGCAGAGAATGGATCGTGAAGGCGGACTGACTATGCTGGAACTGGGATACATGCTGCTCCAGTCATACGACTTCATGGTAATGGCTCGTGACTTCGACGTTAAGATCCAGTTCGGTGGTAACGACCAGTGGTCAAACATCATCGGCGGCGTTGATCTGACAAGAAAGAAGACAGGCAAAGATGTTTACGGAATGACATTCTCCCTGCTGACAAACTCAGAAGGCAAGAAGATGGGTAAGACTCAGAAAGGCGCACTGTGGCTGGATGCTGAGAAGACATCACCTTACGAGTTCTATCAGTACTGGAGAAATGTTGGCGATGCTGACGTTAACAAGTGTCTGAGAATGCTTACATTCCTGCCTATGGAAGAAGTGGAAAGACTTTCTGCTCTTGAAGATAAGGAAATCAATAAGGCCAAGGAAGTTCTGGCATTCGAAGTTACCAAGCTGGTACACGGCGAAGAAGAAGCTGCTAAAGCACAGGAAGCGGCAAGAGCTGCATTCGGCGGCGGCGGCGACCTTTCAAACCTTCCTACAGTACAGATGGAAACAGCTAAGCTGGAAGGAGAAGGCATGGGCGTTGTAAACTTCATCAAGGAGCTGGGTCTGGTTCCTTCCAACAGAGAAGGATTCATGACCATCGAGCAGGGCGGCTTGAAGATCGACGGCGAAAAGATCACTGATAAGAAATTCGCAGTAACACCTGAAATCTTCAAGGACGGCAAGATCCTGGTGGAAAAGGGTAAGAAGAAAAAAGTGATCGTTGAATTAGTATAAACAATACGAAAAACACATTTAATCCAACAGTTTTTGGAGAGCTCTCCAAAAACTGTTGTTTTTTTAAGAGTTTTTGGATATAATAACAGTGAACAG
>CAYTVH010000072.1:0-8152 GCA_964441805.1 uncultured Oscillospiraceae bacterium
TCACGGGCTGCATCTACAGCCTTCCTGTTTATATCAAAACCGTATATCTGAAGTTCAGTATCATAATCGATGGCTTCAAAGGCTGCCTTTTTTTCTTCCTTCCAAAGCTTTTCATCTATCAGCTCCCAATCCTGACAAGCGAACTTCCTGTTGAGTCCCGGAGCTATATTCCTGGCGATCATGGCAGCTTCGATAGGTATGGTTCCTGATCCGCAGCATGGATCCAGCATGATCCTGTCTTTTCTCCAAAACGAAAGCTGCACCATGGCGGCTGCCAGAGTTTCTTTTATAGGTGCTGCCACATCGCATACTCGATAGCCTCTCTTATGAAGACCTGCGCCGCTGGTGTCCACCGTGAGTGTGACCCTATCCTTAAGAATAGTTGTCTTAACGGTGTACTCAGCTCCTGTTTCTTGAAAAACTTCTATTCCATAGAACTCCTTGAGTTTTTCCACGATGGCTTTTTTGACTATCTTCTGACATGCAGGAACACTGTGGAGCTTTGACTTGACCGATGTTCCTGTCACTGTGAATTTACCGTCGATGGGGATAAGCTGCTCCCAGCCAAGAGCCTTCGTCTGCTGGAACAGTTCCTCGAATTCCATCGCTTGAAATTCAGCCATTTTAAGAAGTACACGATCGGCACTTCTTAACCATAGATTAGATCTTACTATGGCACGTTCATCTCCCATGTATGTCACTTTACCATCTTCAGTCTTTAGGATCTTATAGCCCAGTGCTTCGATCTCACGCTTTACCACTGCTTCCAGTCCAAATGTTGCTGTTGCTATCAATTCAAGTTTCATATATAAGTTTCTCTCCTGTTCAAACTGTTCCTGCTTATGATATCGATATATTTCAAAGATTCCCCCGTGCCTTTGGCGACACAGAAATCTGCATCCTCAGCGATCAAAGTCTTTATGCCTGTTCTCTGTTCTATCCTCTTGTCGAGTCCTTTGAGATATGCTCCTCCACCTGTTATGATTATTCCCGACTCACCCACATCGGCCGCCAGCTCCGGCGGTGTTTTTTCAAGAACGGAATGGACTGCTTCGCAGATCACATCCAGCGGTTCTTCAAGGGCAGTCAGTATTTCTTCCGAAGTGACCTGAACAGTTCTGGGCAAACCTGTAACAAGATCGCGACCTTTGCATGAAGTTGTTAGCATTTTCTCATCCGGATGAGCTACACCTATGGTACACTTGAGTTTTTCGGCCATCCTTTCACCAATGAAGAGATTGTGTTCTTTTCTCATATACTTGATTATATGATCATCGAACTTATCTCCTGCGATCTTGACCGATGTGCTGGTGACTATACCGCCCATTGATATTACAGCGATGTCCGTAGTGCCTCCACCAATGTCGATCACCATTATCCCTTCCGGGGCACTAATGTCTATCCCTGCACCTATGGCTGCCGCCACCGGTTCTTCTATGAGATATACAGCTCTTCCACCTGCCTGCAACGCTGCTTCTTTGACAGCACGTTTTTCCACCTCAGTAACTCCACTGGGTACACAAACGATCAGTCTTGGTTTGAGAAATCTGCTTCCTCCGCAAGTCTTTTTGATAAAATACTGGAGCATTTTCTCCGTCACATCATAATCAGATATGACTCCTTCGCGAAGTGGCCTCACCGCTGATATGTTGCCCGGTGTCCTGCCTATCATCCTTCTGGCTTCACTGCCAACTGCAAGGATCTCATTGGTATCCCTGTTTATGGCTACAACAGAAGGCTCCTGCAGTACGATTCCCTTTCCCTCAACATATATAAGAACATTCGCTGTTCCAAGATCGATCCCAACTTCCTCAGTAAACCCCATTTTCATTCCATACGGCATTACCAAACGCCGCATTCTCCTTTCATTTTATCAATTTTCTTTTAGTTTTGCCACAGAGAATAAAATTTACACTGAAAAACCAAATGGAGTATATTTTTTTAAAGCCGCTCATATATTGTCTTGACTGATAAAGTTAATCCAAAATGAGGTGGTGAACTGTCACATTATGAAAGATTATATAGAGGAGCGCGTACTGGAGCTGGCCAATTACATAGTTGAGACAGGTGCAACGGTAAGAAGTACCGCAGCTAAATTCCGCGTGTCCAAGTCGACCGTACATAAAGATATTACAGAACGACTGCAGGAACTGAATCCCGCTCTGGCTGCCGAGGTAAAAGAAGTCCTTGATAACAACAAAGCCGAACGACACATCAGAGGCGGTCTCGCTACCAAAGAAAAATATCTGCATATCAATAAAGGGCAGCATACTTCCTAACGCTATATTCATGCGAGAAAGCACTGCAGGTCATCACGGATCTGCAGGCTTTGTTTTAGTTTTTTATACGCAGTTAAATCATTATATCATCTTTGAATTTTTCAAAGGTCTTGTCACCTATGCCTGACACATCCTTGATGTCATCAATGGCCTTGAACCTTCCGTGGGTTTCCCTGTAATCAATTATTTTTTCCGCTGTAGCCGGACCAATACCGTTGAGTTTCTGCAATTCTTCACTGTCCGCAGTATTTATGTTGATCTTGCCGTCTCCATAACTGGAATATGTCCCTCCATCGGAATTACTGTCATAGATTTCTTCTGCTGCCATCTTGGACGGTATGAATATCTTCTCACCATCCTCCACGAATGCAGCCCTGTTTATTTCTGTTAGATCAGCGTCTTCCGTAACTCCGCCCGCTGCTTCTATGGCATCTTCTACTCTGCTGCCATCTTTCAATTCTGCTACCATGGGATGATTCACTTCTCCGCCTATATCTACCATTATCATGGTTGACTCAGCTTCTGTCTCCATGACCACATCTTTTTCTTCTGCAATACTGTCTTTGGAGCTGTCATCTCCTGTAATGAAAACAAAAAAGGCAGCAACCACAAGCAAAGCCGCCGCTGCCACCTTAATGATCATATCCCTGTTCTCTTTGATGAAGCTCTGCAGCTTCTCACTTTCCCGGATCTCTATTATTTTTTCCTTCATACCAAATACCTCCCTTTGTATAATTTTACATTAGCTGGAAGTATTTGTCAATTGTATCATTTCTTATTTACTTTATTCTGCAAAAAAGATCTTTCTTCTCATCACCTGTATTTCACTTCTTTCTGTTCCTATTCCCAGGCATTCCATCAAAGTAGTGATGACCAGCTCAGGGCTCAAGTTGGAAGTGCTTCCCGAGTCAAGGAGTGCAGTAACGAAGAGGGTGTCATCTTCAGCCACGAAAGAAATATCTCTTATCATAGGCTTGATGTCCACTTCAGCCGGTTCTTTCTTCTTTTTCTGTTTCTTGAAAGTTATGATCTTATCCTGCCCCATATATGCAGCTTTTATCGCTTCAGGATCCATATCCGGCTGCTGATGCAAAGGAATCCCTATAATGTATTCGGCAGCATCAGTTTTAGCAGCAAGAGTCTTCTTTGATGGTTGGGCAGCAACGCAGCTTGTTATCACTATACCCTCAGGCATCAGCGGCTGAAGTGTCTTTTGCAGCTGAGCAGCATCATACTCTTCATCTGTCTCAAATTCAAGGAACTCATTGAGTCCCCAGTATCCCAAGGACAGCGGCTGAGCAAACCCCATCTTCGGATGAGGATTGAACCCTTGAGAATAGCTCTGCTTGATGCCGGCTCTTTTGAAAACACGCTTGAACATCTTCATCATGTCGAGATGTGAAGTGTAGCAAATGGTTCCTGTTTTTGAAAATGTCAGTATATATTTAAACATTTGCCACCTCCGAAAACTCAGCACCCTTGAAACATTCAGTAAGCTTGTTGATACCGCAGCCTGCACATCCCTGTCTGCAGTCAGGTGTCACTTGTGCAGCCTTCGCTTTCTCATTTTCTCTCATGAGGAATTCTTTAGTAACCAGCGGATCTATGATATCCCAAGGAAGGATCTCGTCATAGCTTCTTTCTCTGTAATTATAGAATGCCACATCTGTTCCCGTCTCATCAAAGGCCTTCTGCCACAGTTCATCATTATAATGTTCTGTCCATCCGTCAAACTTGCATCCCAGCCGGTGCGCCTTTTCAAGAAGTGCGCCTACTCTTCTGTCACCCCTTGCAAATACTGCTTCCAGCTTACTTGTCTTGGTCTCATGATAGTTGAAAGTTACGCCCTTGATATGCAGCTTCTTGGTAAGATAGTTGTGCTTTTCTATGAACTGCTCAGGAGTGTCCTGTGCCGCCCACTGGAACGGAGTGTGAGCCTTAGGCACGAAGTTGGAAACGCTGGCTGTCACTCTGAATCTGCCGCCTTTGCGCCCTCTTACCTTGAAATTGATATCGATTATATTCTTGGCGATCTTACCTATGCCGTCCAGATCTTCATATGTTTCTCCCGGAAGGCCTGCCATGAAGTACAGCTTGATGGTTTCCCATCCCAGCTCGATGGCCTGCTCAACTGCGCTGTATATGTTTTCTTCAGTAATATTCTTGTTGATGATGTCTCTCAGCCTCTGGCTTCCTGCTTCAGGGGCAAAAGTAAGCCCGGACTTTCTATAGCCCTGGATCTCATCAAGGACTTTAAAGGAGAATGAATCCAATCTCAATGATGGCAGAGAAAGGGCAACGTTCTGCTCTTTGCACATCTTCATCAGTTCAACGGCCATATCTTCAAAGCATGAATGATCGCTTGTGGAAAGCGACAGCAATGAAAGCTCGTCATGTCCTGTATTGGCGATCTGCTGCTGTGCCAAGCTTATGACTGTATCTTTCTTACGTTCTCTGACAGGTCTGTAGATCATACCTGCCTGGCAAAATCTGCAGCCTCTGGTGCAGCCTCTGAATGTTTCGACCACCGAACGATCGTGGACAGTGTCGATGAACGGCACGATATTGTTTACAGGGAATTCAGCCTTCTCCAGGTCGCTGATCACGGCTCTCTTGACTCTATCAGGCGCTCCGTCCCACAGCTTTTTGAACTCCTTGATGGTACCGTCTTCATTGTATTCGACCCCATAGAAAGCCGGTACGTAAACTCCGTCCAGTGCGCTGATCTTTTTGAGATATTCCTCTTTAGTTTCACATCCGATCTTGGCAAGGCATATCTGCTCCAGCAATTCTTCTCCATCTCCGATCAGAAATACGTCGACAAAATCCGCCAAAGGCTCAGGGTTATATGCACAAGGGCCCCCTGCTATTATCACAGGATCTTCTTCTCCTCTGTCACTGCTTCTTAGAGGTATATTGCCAAGCTCCAGCATATTGAGCAGATTCGTATATGACAATTCATACTGCAGTGTGAAACCCAGTATATCCAGCTTCTTTACCGGCGTGAAAGTTTCCAAAGTAAACAGCTCTCTGCCCTCCTGCCTCATCAATTCTTCCATATCTATGGCAGGTGCAAAAACACGTTCACAGTAAATTTCATCGTTTTTGTTTAAGATATTATAAAGTATCTGAAGGCCCAAATATGACATGCCTATTTCATAGGTATCAGGGAACGCAAAACCCATCCTCACAGACACGCTGTCAGAATCCTTCTTCACGCTGTTCACTTCACCGCCAATATATCTTGCCGGCTTTTCAACTTTCTTCAATATGGCATCGAGTTCTTTATCTATTCTCATGCTTGTCCTTTCATCAATTCATCTAAAGTACAGCCTATCACTTCTTCTATCTGATCGATAAAATGTCTCGTCTGTTTTTTCTTTTCAAGTATTATCGGTTCTGCCTGCGGGTTGCCGTGGGATTTAGCCTTGTTGATAACGTAATCTATCCTCTTGTCAAGCCCCACATATTCATCTTCCAAAACAGTCCTGTCGCCTAGACATACCATGTCGGTCTCATTGACATCTTTGATGTCAGAAAAGGGCGAATAAGTCATATGGACCTTGATTATTTCAGCTTCTTCATGATATCCCAGCTTGTCCATCAGTTCTGCGCCAACATCCCAGTGTCTGTCTTCCACTCTGGCTATATCATGGAGCAGCCCCGACGACAATATGAGCGGTACATCAAGTTCAAACCCATGCTTGTTCAATTCTTCGGCAACGACACATGCAGTATGTGCTACGGCCCTGCAATGGCGTTTCACATGTTCCGGTGTTCCGTATTCATTTAAAAGTCTTTCACATTCTTGTCTGTCCGGATGTTTCATAAAGTCTTCCTTTTCACAGTTTATAGGCTTATGGATATGTTCATTATACCGTCTCCTAGTATACCACAATATCACTATATTTCTTCTCTAAAATTCTTTAAATGAATAATAAAAATCTTTACCTTCGATCTTTTCATATACCCCTATAATTTGACCTTTTTTCACCCGGACCGGTGTGCTGACCCTTACGGACTTGAGATTTCCGTATAAACTCTCGGATTGATCGCCGTGGACGATTTTCACGTATTTGCCGATTTCTTCATTTTCTCCCACAGCAGTCACCTTACCGCCGCCCACTGCATACACCGCTGTTTCATCGCCTTCATACTCATCATCGATCGGTTCTCCATATACAGGTTTTCCTGTCATCACATCTACCGCTTCCGTTGTTTTACCTGTCAATAAGCTGAACGCCTCAGTCGTTTTACCTGCGAAAGCTTTAAGGTCGTCTTCAGTATAACTCACAGACATGTAATCAAGAACGGATTCGGTGCCCCTTTGCAGACTGTCGATCCCGGAATGCTTTGCAGCAAATAATACAAAGGCTATCAACACGCATATTCCTGCCTGTACTAAAATCTTCTTAAGCATCTCACACCCCCATATACTATGTATATTCGGAAAACCCTAAGCAAGAATCAATTGTCGTAAAAAAAAGAAGGCGTCACCGCCTTCTTTGCGTCACTGCCTTCTTTAAAAGCTTATCTTTTGAATTAAAATCTTTAAGACTTAGAAATAATAATCCTCATCAACGTATTCAAACTCATAATCCTTGACCTTGATGGTATCTCCATCTTCGATTCCCATTTCTCTCAGCCGGTCAAGAGCTCCGCTCTTTTCGATATACTTATAAAGATATCTCATGGAGCCGGAATCATTGAAGTTGGTTGAATTGAATATCTTCTCCAGCTGCTTGCCGGAAAGGATGTAATCCCTGCCGTCAAAGTCAACATATACAGTCCTGTAATCAGGATCGCTTTCATCTGCTTCGAAGTCGAACATTTCATATTCGTCGTCCTCTTCGATCGGTTCAAGGAGCAGCTGCTGCAGCTTGTTCGCCGCTTCTGCCAGCACTTCCTTAACTCCGATGTTGATAGGTGCGGACATAGGGAATACTTTGTAACCCTTACCTTCAACATATGCCTTGAATTCAAGGTACTGGGGATCTTCTTCATCTATGATATCGATCTTGTTGGCAACTACGATCTGAGGCTTCTTCATAAGTCTCGGACTGTAGTGTTCAAGTTCATTATTGATCTTGTCGAAGTCTTCGATAGGATTTCTTCCTTCACTTCCGGAAACGTCGACTACATGGATCAGCACTTTAGTTCTCTCGATGTGCTTAAGAAACTTATGACCAAGTCCCGCACCTTGATGTGCACCTTCGATGATACCTGCGATATCAGCCATAACGAAGCTTGTATCATAGATCTTAACTACCCCAAGATTCGGATCAATGGTAGTGAAGTGATAGTTGGCGATCTTAGGCTTAGCACTTGTTGCTACAGACAACAGAGTTGACTTACCAACGTTAGGGAATCCTACAAGTCCAACATCAGCGATCAGCTTCATCTCAAGGATAACTTCTCTTTCTTTAGCTTCGCCACCTGCTTCTGCAAAGTTCGGTGCCTGCCTTGTTGAAGTAGTATACTTAGTATTGCCCTTACCACCTTTACCGCCTTTTGCTGCTACGAAGTTCTGCTCATGTTCTGTAAGGTCTCCCATAACATGACCTGTTGCTTCATCTATAACCATGGTGCCAACGGGAACTTTGATAATAAGGTCCTGACCGTTCTTACCATATCTTTTCTTCTTCATACCATCCTGACCGTTTTCGGCTTCGTATTTTCTCTTATATCTGAAGTCCATGAGTGTTCTCATGTTTTCATCTGCCTGGAAAATAACATCGCCGCCCTTGCCGCCGTCTCCGCCGTCAGGACCGCCTTCCGGTACGAATGGTTCTCTTCTAAAGGACACACATCCATTGCCGCCCTTACCTGATTTAATGAATATTCTGGCTCTGTCTACAAACATAGGGCCTCCT
>CAYTVH010000073.1:0-8108 GCA_964441805.1 uncultured Oscillospiraceae bacterium
AAAAAAACATAGCTTTAGTGGGCAATCCCAATGTGGGCAAAAGCACCTTGTTCAATGCTTTGACCGGTATGCACCAGCATACCGGCAACTGGTGTGGCAAAACGGTCAGCCATGCTTCAGGCCACTTCAAATACAAAGACACCATTTTTGAAATAACTGATCTTCCGGGCGCATATTCCCTGGACTCTTCTTCTCCCGACGAAATGGTGACCTCTGAATATATTTCCTCCGGAGCTTCAGATATCATCCTTGTGGTTGCAGATGCAACGTGTCTTCAGCGAAATCTGATGCTTTTGAGGGATGTCCTTGAAATGACGGGCAATGTGATACTATGCGTCAACATGATGGACGAAGCGGGGAAAAAAGGTATCTGCCCTGATATCAAAAAGCTTGGATCTTTGCTTGGTATTCCTGTAATTCCCCTTGCAGCCCTGGCGGGAGATGGCATGGATGAGCTTCTTGAAACAATATATAACTATGATCCTTCCGACTATAGCAGCATACATATCGATCCGGAGGAAATATACAGCCGATGCGTTACTTTCTGCAATGATCACCCGCACAAATTCGATCGCAAAACAGACCGTATCGTCACATCAAAGGCTTTTGGTTTCCCTCTGATGGTGCTTCTGCTCATCCTTGTTTTCTGGCTCACCATGACAGGCGCCAACTATCCGTCAGCTGCCCTTTCCGCTTTTTTTCAATGGCTTGAAAAGATCCTCGGCAGTCTTATGGCAGACACCTCACTTCCTGCGCCGCTGACGTCCCTGCTTATCGATGGCCTTTATACTACCCTCACATGGGTTATTTCGGTAATGCTTCCGCCTATGGCGATTTTTTTCCCTCTTTTCACCTTGCTGGAAGACTTGGGATATCTTCCTCGAATCGCATTCAATCTGGACAGTGCCTTCAGACGCTGCGGTGCCCACGGAAAGCAGTCACTGACCATGTGCATGGGTTTTGGCTGTAATGCATGCGGTGTTATGGGATGCCGTATCATAGAGTCGCCGCGAGAAAGGCTTATTGCGATCATTACCAACACATTCGTTCCGTGCAACGGCCGCTTCCCAACACTGATAGCAATGATCATGATTTTTTTCGCTGCAGGTTTCACATCCTTCAGGTCACTGGCTGCAGGGGTTATCCTCACCGCATTCATCATACTGGGTGTCTTGATGACCCTGGCCGTTTCCAAGTTTCTATCCAAAACACTTTTAAGGGGACTTCCTTCATCATTCATACTGGAACTTCCGCCTTACAGAAAGCCTAAGTTCGGCAGCGTAATAGTAAGATCTCTTCTCGACAGGACTGTATTCGTCTTGGGAAGAGCAGTCCTCGTTGCTGCACCTGCCGGAGTGATCATCTGGATACTTGCCAATGTACAGGTCGGCGACACCTCTGCCCTTGAACACTTCACCGGCTTTTTGGATCCTTTCGGCAGACTCATCGGTGTGGATGGTGTTATAGTGGCCTCTTTTATTCTGGGGCTTCCTGCCAATGAGATCGTGATCCCCGTGATGCTCATGTGCTACATGTCTTCAGGTATGCTCACCGATTACAGCAGCCTTGCACAGCTTCACTCCGTCCTTACGGACTGCGGCTGGACGGCGCAGACTGCCCTTTGCGTCATGATACTGTGCCTTTTCCACTTCCCTTGCGGGACCACATGTCTCACCATAAAAAAAGAAACAGGCAGCCTCAAATGGACTGCCCTCGCCTTTGCTCTGCCGACATGCATCGGCATCATCATCTGTTTTGTTATAAATCTATCGGTTCATATATTTCTATGATATCCTCGAAAACCTCTTCTTCGCCTCCATTGAGGATAAGGATCTCGTAGGCCGGTTCATCATTTTTTATCCATGTTTCATACACGATGTGGCTGCTTATCAAGGTCAATACAATTATACCAAAAATCAAAACCGCAGAGATCCTGTCCATATTTTTCGCCTCCTTTTCCTATGAAAAGGTTAGCATATCAGGGTTTCTGCGGCAATTCCTTCCGTGTTCCATTATTCGACAGTTTCCGGCACATCCAGCAGGCTTCTGATATATTTCCCCACATCTGACGGTGCCAGTCCCAGAACATATGAAAATTCCTCTTCCACCAGCTTTTCTGCCTGCTTAAGAGTATTGCTGTCTGTGGCAGGCAGCTTCTTGTTCTGTTTGATAAGTTCACGCTTTCGCACGTATATGCAGCTTATCATCAGCAGCAGATCTTCGGTAACTCCCTGTGCCATTATTTCATGGAAGTTCTCGGTTCTGTACCTTCTGTCTGACTCCCATTCCAGTTCTTTATCTTTCATACCGATAAGCAAAGCATCTATCTCAGCCTTGGTCATCAATGCACGCATTTTTGAAACCAGTTTTTCATTCTTCATTGGCACGAAAATCGTGGAGCTGTCTGCTGCTGCAGGTTTAAGTATATAATATGGAGCCTTTGGCATTCCTTTTGCAAAACTCATCTCCGCAATGTCTTCCACTATACATATTCCATTGGTGCCGTAAACTATATACTGTCCTTTTCCAAATTGCTTTTCCGCCATTTTCATACCCTCCCGGAATTATAAAAGCGCGTGGCCATGGAAGCTACGCTAAGCCCCATGACAACACGCTTACGCTGTTATTATACCCAATTTTCATATGTTTTTCAAAGGGTAAATCGGCTTTACTCCGTTCTTTTCAAAAGTATCTCCGGATGCGGGATTTGATCCCTCCACCGCCACAGAATGGAATAACTGTTATTGTTTGCTGTATAAAAAAGACTATGCCCATATGAACATAGTCTTCTTGAATTTCAAATTATTCGGTTTCCCATATTAGTCAGCTACGTAAGTGTCGAAGTAGCCCTGGATATATACGAATGGAGTACCCTTGTCTCCTGATCCTGATGTCAGGTCGCACAGTGATCCGATCAAGTCTGTCAGCTGTCTAGGAGTAGTTCCCAGTCTCGCCTGCTGGTCAAGATCCTGAGCACCTTTAGCTCTGATTTCATCAGCGATGGCCTTCTGGAGTTCTGCGCCCTTTAAGTCAGCGAACTTATCGTCAGCCAGATACTTCAGTTTGATTTCGTTAGGAACGCCTTCCAGTCCTGATGTGTATCCAGGTGATACTACAGGGTCAGCCAGTTCCCAGATCTTGCCTACAGGATCCTTGAAAGCTCCATCTCCGTAAATCATTACTTCGATGTTCTTGCCTGTCTTTTCGATGAGATCTTTCTGTACTGCTTCAACGAATTCCTGGCACTTGATAGGGAACAGTTTAACGATGTCTTCTGTGGACTTATTGGAGCCCAGCAGACCGTACTGATCGTTGTATCCGCTGCCATCTACAGGTGCTGTCATCAGGTCATCGAGACCGATAGCAACTTCTGCTCCTGCTTCCTTCAGGATCCTCTTGGTGTTGAATCTTGTATGGATATCAGCAGCGATAACTGTCTTAGTGTATTCCAGGATAGTTTCAGGATTGTTTGAGAAGATGATTTCAGCTTCAGCACCTTCATCTTCGATAAGTTCCTGATAATAGTGAGCATAATCCATTCCTGTGAATGTATGCTTTGGTCTTCCGAAATGTGCTTCGAACTGTTCCAGTGTCAGAACGTCTGTATATGGGTTAACGCCTGCCTTACGAACGGCTTCAGGTTCTACCATGTTGTTACCAACTTCGTCTCCGGGATAGCTGAACTGTACAACTACCTTCTTGGATCCGCGTGCGATTCCTCTCAGCATGATTGAGAATCTGTTTCTGGAGGTGATTGGAAATACGATACCGGTTGTTTCGCCGCCAACTTTAGCAGCTACGTCCTTAGCGATCTGGTCTTTAGTTACAAAGTTCTTCTGTGTTCTTGCCAGAATGGATTCTGTTACGCACAGGATGTCCTTGTCTCTAGGTACGAAATCACCATTGTCAACACACTTGAGAACTGTATCAACAACGATCGCCTTCAAATCATCGCCTTCTTTTACGATAGGGGCACGAAGACCTCTTGAAATTGTGCCAATTAATCTTTCCATTATTTATCCTCCTCGTAATTTTTTTGACAGTGTATTATAGCATAATGTTGTGTAGTATGCAAATCAATTATGCATATTGCAAAAACATTTTTACGCTATTTAGATGTTTTTCACCTGCTTCACGGCCCAGTTCATATACTGCTTTTATCTTCGCAGGATCATGCTCCACTCTGCCGATTTCAAGAGGTTTTTCAGGTCTTATGACCAGAACCTCACCGGCATCCTCCTTCTTGTTTATATATTCGGTCGTCTCATTGTAACTGATATGACGATCAGCCATGGTCTTGAGCAGTTCAGGATATTTTTTAAGGACTCGTTTCATGATCGGCATCAACTTATTAGGCCCTTTTTGATAGTCCTTTGGCTGGGTCAGTATCACTACATTCCTGTCATATCCCTGTTCCTCAAAATACTTGAGCGGAATAGAATCTGATATACCCCCATCCAGCAATCTGTAACCACCAACTTCAACTATACGCGATGCCATCGGCATGGAAGCAGAAGCTCTTATCCATTCAAGCAAATCATCATCTCTCTTTTCAAACATCTGATATACAGGCTTTCCCGTTTCCACATTTGTACATACCACATGGAATTCCATCGTCTCACTGTCGAAAGCCTCATAATCGAACAGATCCAGCTTGTTAGGCAGCTCATCATAGCAAAACTTTGCACCAAACATATCCCCTGTCTTTATCAGTGATCTGAAGCTGCAGTAACGCGGATCACGGCAGTAGTCAAGGTTGTATCTTAGAACTCTGCCTATCTGTTTAGATTTGTAGTTGCATCCAAAGGCCGCACCTGCCGACACTCCCACTGCACCGTCGAATTCTATGCCTTTTTCCATAAGCACATCGATGACACCTGCCGTGAAAAGCCCGCGCATGGCACCGCCTTCCATAATAAGACCTTTTTTCATTTATGAATTCTCCCACCTGCGTTCCTGCTTTGAATTTAGCGTAAAGCAGTCCACCGTTCTCCTCCGTCCGTTATTTTATCTTCGCAGCCAGCTCCATTGCCAGTAGTGTTGCCTTATCCTTCTCATCCAGCTTATCGCCGTTTTCAAGGCTTCTCATATCCCATTTGTCTGCGTCAAGGTTATCTGCCGCATAGAAGAACTGGAACACTTCCTTCTCCCTAAAAGCCGCCACAGCCGCTACTGCTGAGCATTCCATATCTACACATAGGCAGCCCTGCGCTTTGCGTTCTTTGACCTTGTCTGCCGTTTCCCTGTAAAAGGCATCTGTCGTCCAGGTCTTGCCTTTGGTGTAACTGCAGGATAGATCTTCCAGGATCGCGACAAATTCTTCCGTATATTTGGGGTTCACTTCGATCTCATCAGAAGCTGCCGCGTAATGGTAACTTGTGCCTTCATCTCTGACCGCCCTGTCCGGGATTATTATGGAGCAATCCTCAATAGATTTATCCAAAACTCCGCATGTACCGAACATCACGACTTTTTCCACCCCTAGGGCAAAAATATCCTCCAGAAGCAAAGCGCACGCCGGCGCGCCGACAGGCGAAAGGAAAAGTGCGACCTTTGCATCTTTATAAAGAGTCTCATATACTACTATATCAAGATTAGCCAGGCTTCTGACGGTCACTTTACTGCCGCCGAACGTATCTACCATACGTCTAAAGGTGGCCTTCGAAAAACAAGTGACGGCCACCTTGGGAATATCTTCGCGGCGTCTGACCAGGTCGTCAGGATTTATAACCGCTCTTTTATTTGTATCGAATTGTTCTAGTATCATACGACCTCTTTTTGTTTATTATATCAGAATACCGTTTGCAAGGCCCAGCACCAGTGATGCTGCTGCCAGTATACGAGCAATTTTATTCTTTTTAACGTTATCTTTAGCGATGATCGCCATAACTATCGCAGCTGCTCCAACTGCCATTAAAGCGATTCCTGCTACTGCCTGTCCCATGAAGTACGGCCATCCGATGCTGATTCCGATGGAGGATGCATACAGACCCAGGGCTGCTACTATAAAAGTGAATACTTTCTTGAGTTTTTCATTCTTTGATAGGAACATCAGGCTCAGTGCCAGAAGTCCTGCTGCTATTACTGCCAATACGATTATTATCATTAAATCCATACTATTCATCATTTTATTTTCCTCACTTTCATTTTGTATTTAGTTTGTTTGCTTTTGTGAGTATAGAATAGCATCCGTTTCTAAAGAAAAACGGCAGGTAATTCTAAAGAATTCTAAAGAATCACTGTTAGAATTCTGAAAGTGTTATAGATATCTGGAATTCATCGGTATCGCTTACTACTTCCACTTGCCCGCCGTAATGATGAGCAATGCGTTTGATACTGGCAAGTCCGATCTTATTGCTTTCTACCTCTGCCGGTTGTGGAGTGATACTGTTGCTTTGGACAATGCTGATCTCATTCTTAGAAGCGCTGATCTTCAATGACACTTCTTTTTCAGGGTCTGCATATTTCTGAACATTGGTAATCAGATTGTCGAAGATCCTCATCAGCTCGTTGATGTCAAAGTCACCTTTGAATGATTTGCAGCTGCTAAGATCTGTTTTGACAGGATACCGGTCTTCCAATGCGGCTTCAAATTCAGCCGCAAGCTGTTCCATCAGCAGTTTGCCGTCTTCAAAAGTCTGCAGATCACGTTTGCCGCCTTCCAAAAGCACATCCGTAAGGTCTTTTATCTGCTGCCCTTTCTTTCTTATGAGTTCCAGATACTCTTTGTATTCCTCAGGGCTGCTGCCTTCTTTCTGCAGAAGGAATTCCGAATATGACAAAATGGACGTCAGCGGTGTCCTTATGTCATGGGAAAGGCTTCTGAAGAGCTGCTCTTTTTCCTGACTGAGTGCCCTTTCCTTATCTTCTATCTTATTGAGAGCATAGGATAGTCTGTCACCCATAAGGAACAGAAGCGATACGACAAAGAAAGCCACCGATATGAGCAGACTTACATTATACGTCCAGTTGTCCACTTCCTGCAGCTGTGCATCTGTCAGTATCACGTCCCTAGATGCGCATATATGCTCTATGATGGTGATTCCGCATGCAAACAACAGCCAGAATATGACGACCGAAATGATCAAAGTCACTGCCAGAAGTCCCAGTATTTCTCTGGAAAGTTTTCTTGTCCTGCGCTTTCGTTTATCAGTCAATGTAGTATCCCCTTCCCCATGCAGTTTTGATATATACAGGATTTCTGGAATCATCTCCCAGTTTCTTTCGTATGTTCTTTATGTGTACCATGATGGCACCGTCGCCTACAGCATTGTCATCCCAAATACTGCTGTAGATGGCTTCCAGTGAATAGATCTTTTTCTTATGAGTAGCCAGCAGCTCCAGGATCTTGAACTCCGTGTATGTGAGTGATATTGAGCTGTCTCCCTTGATAACGGTCTGGCTGTCCAGATCAAGAACGATATCCTGTATCTCTACGTGGTTCCTTGGGCTTGGTGTCTCTGTCGGCATCTGCTGCAGCTCTGCGCTTTGCATAGATATACCGGCTCTTCTGAGGATCGCCTTGACCCTAAGCAGCAGCTCCACATTGGAAAACGGCTTCACTATATAATCATCAGCCCCTGCTGAAAATCCCATAACTTTATCCGACTCACCTGAATAAGCCGTAAGGAAAATGATCGGTGTCTGATACTGTTTCCTCAGTTCCACAGCAGTCATGATACCCGTAAGACGCGGCATGTTGACATCGAGAATAAACAAGTCGATATCATCGCTTGCTTTCTCCAAAGCCTCCTGCCCGTCTTCTGCAGCTATAACATGATAGCCTTCTGCATTGAGCAGCAGATTCAATATATCACGTATTTCTTTTTCATCATCGGCGATGAGGATACATTTCTTACCGTCTATCATTATTACCTCCCGGCCTTACATGCTTTTTCAGATGGGATAATTATACCTTGTTTGGCCGGTTTTGGAAAGTGTTGAGGTTCACTTGTTGGATTCTCTCGAGTCTTTTAAAGACGCTGTTTTATGGGAGTTTTAGGCAATTTTATCCCTAACACTGACCACTGCGGCTGTGATTCTCTCTTGTATGTAAAAAGTGCTGGAATAATGGGATATAATAACGTTTTTCTCCCATTAATACCACT
>CAYTVH010000074.1:0-4200 GCA_964441805.1 uncultured Oscillospiraceae bacterium
CGTTTTATGAGGTGTGTCAACGAAACAGTTGCCATATTGCATGCTTTTCGTTGCAATTCTCAATGATTTACGGCGTTCTGCAACGAAATCACCTTCGTAAGCGGGTATTTTCGTTGCGAAATCATGTAAACCAGCCTTAGCTGCGATCATCAGACCGACGATCCACCTTTTACCCTTTAATCGACTTCATCAGCCAACGCTCAACGCTACGCGTTTCGCTCCGACTCGAGCTGCGAATCTACAGTCGATTCTTGCTCTCCCTTGCTGTCCTGCTTGCCGACTACAAATCTCTTCCAGAGATTTGGGCAAGCAGGCCGCCTTTTGCCATGATTTCTTTGATGAATTCAGGGAATGGCTGTGCCTGATATGTTTCGCCGGTAGTCACGTTTGTGATAATGCCTGTATCGAAGTCGATGGAAACTTCGTGTCCTGCTTCGATGGCTTCGCTTGCTTCCGGGCATTCCAGGATAGGAAGTCCGATGTTGATGGCGTTTCTGTAGAAGATCCTTGCGAATGTTTTGGCGATAACGCAGTCGATGCCGCTTGCTTTGATAACTGCAGGTGCGTGTTCTCTTGATGAGCCGCATCCGAAGTTTTCTCCGCCTACCATGATGTCGCCAACTTTTACTTTGTTTACGAATTCTGCGTCGATGTCTTCCATGCAATGGGCTGACAGTTCTTTCATGTCTGCCACGTTCAGGTATCTTGCAGGGATGATAACGTCTGTGTCAACGTTGTCACCGTATTTATGTACTAAGCCTTGTGCTTTCATTTCTCTATTCCTCCTTACAGCGCATCCGGTCCGCTGATCTTGCCTGTAACTGCTGATGCTGCGGCTACTGCAGGGCTTGCCAGATATACTTCTGACTTAACGTGTCCCATTCTGCCTACGAAGTTACGGTTTGTAGTTGCAACGCATCTTTCGCCTGCTGCCAGGATACCCATGTGTCCGCCCAGGCAAGGTCCGCATGTTGGTGTGCTCACTACGCATCCTGCATCGATGAAGATGTCCATGTAACCCAGCTTCATGCTTTCTTTGTAGATCTGCTGTGTTCCAGGGATGATGATGGCTCTAACGTCAGGGTGAACTTTGCGTCCTTCCAGGATCTTAGCCGCTGCAGCCATGTCCTCCAGTCTTCCGTTGGTACATGATCCGATAACTACCTGATGGATGTCGATGTCTTCAACTTCGTCGATAGTCTTAGTGTTTTCAGGAAGGTGCGGGAATGAAACTGTTGACTTCAGTGCTGACAGATCGATGTCGTAGCTTTCAGCGTATTCAGCGTCTTCGTCAGCTTCGAAAACTTTCCATTCGCCTTTTACTCTGCCTGTCATATATTCGATGGTCACGTCATCTACAGGGAAGATTCCGTTCTTTGCTCCGGCTTCGATGGCCATGTTGGCGATGCAAAGTCTGTCGTCCATGGACAAACTCTTGACTCCCGGTCCTGTGAATTCCATTGATTTGTAAAGGGCACCGTCCACTCCGATCATGCCGATGATGTGGAGGATAACGTCTTTACCTGAAACGTTTTCGCTAAGCTGCCCCGTCAGGTTGAATTTGATAGCTTCAGGAACTTTGAACCAAGCCTGGCCTGTTGCCATTCCTGCTGCCATGTCTGTGCTTCCAACGCCTGTTGAGAATGCGCCCAGCGCACCGTATGTACAAGTGTGGGAGTCTGCACCGATGATGCAGTCGCCTGCTTTGACGATTCCCTGTTCAGGAAGCAGTGCGTGTTCGATACCCATTCTTCCTACATCGTAGAAGTTTTCCACGTCGAATCTCTTGGCGAAAGTTCTGCACTTCATGCACTGCTCAGCAGCTTTGATGTCCTTGTTAGGAGTGAAGTGGTCCATTACCAGTGAGATCTTGCCTTTATCGAAGATGCCGTCGAATCCGGCTTTTTCAAATTCGTTTACTGCTACAGGTGTTGTGATATCGTTGCCCAGCACCATGTCAAGGTTTGCTCTGATGAGCTGTCCTGCCACCACGCTGTCGAGACCTGCGTGAGCTGCCAGGATCTTTTGGGTTTGTGTCATTCCCATTTTCGTTTCCTCCTCTTGTTTGTCTTTTTCGCGAATTGCTGTGTTGCTGCTCCGCCCGCAGTACTCACGTACTTAAGTACGCTCCGTGCTGCGCTCATCGCGCGCCTTGCCATTCACGAAAAATCCTGCACAATCGTTACCATATTTTTTCAAGATTGCTTTTTCTTCTATTCTACAAAATGATTCTTATTGTTCTGTCTGTTCAGTGCGGAAACCAGCGCATTTACTGACGCCAGGATGATATCCTCGTGGATACCTACGCCCCAGAACGGATTGCCATCCTTATCTTCGATGCAAACGTAAGCTGCAGCCTTTGAATGTGAATCGGCTGACAGGGCATGTTCGGAGTAAGTGATGAACTTGTAGTCGAATGTGTACGGTGACTGCTTCAGCGCATTACTGATAGCGTCAAGTCTACCGTTACCAAGCGCTTCGAACTGGTACTCGTCGCCTGCGATACGAACTTCGATCTTAACGATCATGCCGTTGTTTGACTTGTAGTCGGACGCCTTACGGAATGTTGCGTCGGTGATGTCGATCGGATCGAATACGTTGACATATTCCTTGGCGAATGCCTGGTAAACTTCCACCGGCGACAGCTCCTTGTGTTCGTGGTCGGAGATGTCCTTGATCATGTAGCCCAGCTCTTCTCTCATCTGAGGCGGGATCACGTAACCGAAGTTCTGTTCCAGGATATGTGCTACGCCGCCCTTGCCGGACTGGCTGTTGATCCTGATAACGTCTGCTTCGTATTCTCTGCCGATGTCCTTAGGATCGATGAGCAGATACGGCACATCCCAGTAAGGTCTGTCGTCGTTGATACGGCAGCGCATTCCTTTGGAGATAGCGTCCTGGTGGGATCCTGAGAATGCCGCGAATACGAGGCTTCCGCCGTAAGGCTGTCTTGGGTGTACTTTCAGGTCTGTGAATTTTTCGTAGTTTTCTACCACTTCCGGCATGTTGGAAAAGTCCAGTTCAGGATCTACCCCGTGGGAGAAGAGGTTCATGGCCACTGTCACGATGTCCACGTTACCTGTTCTTTCGCCGTTGCCGAAGAGTGTTCCTTCTATACGATCTCCGCCTGCCAGCAGTCCCAGTTCGGCCGCTGCAACGCCTGTTCCTCTGTCGTTATGAGGGTGCAGTGAGATGCAAAGCTTTTCTCTTCCGTGGAGGTTGGCGCACATGTATTCGATCTGTGAAGCGTATACGTGCGGCATGGACATTTCCACTGTTGCCGGCAGGTTGATGATGATCTCTCTGTCGGCGTCGCCTGCTCTCCAGGTATCGATCACTGCGTTGGAGATCTCTACCGCAAAGTCCAGCTCGGTTCCTGTAAAGCTTTCAGGTGAGTATTCAAAGGCGAAGTCTGTTTCTGTGTTCTTGGCTGCATACTCGTTCATCAGCTTGGCGCCTTCTACGGCGATGTCGATGATCTCAGGCTTTTCCTTCTTGAAAACCTGTTCTCTCTGAGCCACAGATGTTGAATTGTAAAGGTGCACTACTGCTTTCTTAACGCCTTTCAGTGCGTCGAAAGTTTTCTTGATGATGTGCTTCCTTGACTGGGTCAGTACCTGGATCCTAACGTCGTCAGGGATCAGACGATCGTCGACCAGTTTTCTCAGGAACTGGTATTCAGTTTCCGATGCTGCAGGGAAACCAACTTCGATTTCCTTGAAGCCGATGGAAACCAGATATTTGAAGAAGTCGACTTTTTCCTGGAGGCTCATAGGCACGATCAGTGCCTGGTTGCCGTCACGGAGGTCAACGCTGCACCATCTTGGTGCTTTTTCTAAATGATCTTTCTTTACCCACTCGTTGTGTGGTGTCGGTGGAGGGAAATAACCCACTTGATACTTGTCGTAGTTTTTCATATCTTTAATCCTTTCTTCTATCGCGATGATCATCTATTACAGTTTCTCCAAGCTACAATATATGCGCGCTAATGGTGGGAGTTTTTGTTCGCTTTTTCCCACAAATAGCTCGTTTCAAATCGCTTTCCCCTAGGTGATGTGTATTTGTTTAGAAATTGGGAGTTGTAGTTGTTTTTATCCCCAATAACAATCACTTATGGGTCTTTGGAGAAACACCGGATTTCTAAAAAACGCCTTCATCTCAAAAACTAAGAGACGAAGGCGTTAGCTTCCGCGGTACCAC
>CAYTVH010000074.1:4300-8103 GCA_964441805.1 uncultured Oscillospiraceae bacterium
AAACGCCTTCATCTCAAAAACTAAGAGACGAAGGCGTTAGCTTCCGCGGTACCACTCTTATTGGTATGCTGTTTCGGCCTCCGGCCGTTCCATGAAAGGCTGCAAAATGCTGTCTGCGCTTTGCATGAAAGATCACATACCCACTTAAGGTTTTCTGCTCCCGGGTGAGACATTTGACTACATATACAGCCTCGCACCAACCGGCTGCTCTCTGGAATATTTTCATCAAATTTATTCCGTTCATCGCATCTTTATTTAACTGTTTGGAAGGCTTGCACCTTCTTGTGTTCGCCGTCTCCGTTACTGTCTAATATATAATAAGGTAGAAACTTTGTCAACAGCTTTATCTCCACATGCACTGTCTTGCAGCCTTCTTATACCAGTTCATCACCACCAGCGTGATGGCAGGAGGCAGCAGGTCTGCAGCTTTTGCGATATCTGCGAAGATCCCGATCCCTGTCAGCAGCGCGAATGCTATAACTGCATATCCGGCGATCTTAGATATATACACCAGTTTATCGGTCGGTTCTTCCGAGCCTGTCTTGACGTATCTGAATCCTTTGATGCCCAGCCAGAGCTTGGCCACCATAAGTATTACGAATAATAATGTGGTCACGAAGATGTATACGGGACTGCCTGTAGCCACACCTTTTATAACTGCCATTATGCTTATCACCTTAGGCAGAAGGGAGAGAACATCCCATGCCCCGAGGAAGATCATCAGACCACTGTACATTTTTAAATTATATCTTGCGTTGTTCATATTTGCTTCCTTTTCTTGAGTATTTTCGATTAATTATAGTCTATTTTGGCATTTTGGTCAATCTGCACTCCCCTACTAATGCGCAATTCTCCTGAAAAACCCCAATATATTGCGCTTTTAATAAACATTTTTGCACTTTTTGTGAGTTTAAACTACGTTTTTTTAAATTCGTTGTGTTTCAAACACAAATTTCTAAAAAATGGGGTTGCTTTTATTTTTAAACCATATATAATAGGGAATATGGGCGACAAATGGCTATATTTCCCCATTCTCGACCCATGGGACTACAAAAACGAAAAACAATTTTTAAGGAGGAAAAAATGAGAGTAACAGGATCACAACTGGTTGCTGAGATCTTACTGGAGCAAGGTGTTGACACAGTATTCGGATACCCGGGAGGTACCGCATTAAACTTATACGACACTCTCTATGAATACAAGGATAAGATCACACACATACTGGCTTCTCACGAACAGCACGCTGCTCACGCTGCAGACGGATATTACAGAGCTACAGGGAAGACAGGCGTCGTCTTTGCAACAAGCGGACCGGGAGCTACCAATCTGGTCACAGGCATAGCGACTGCTTTTATGGACAGCATCCCAATGGTTGCAATCACAGCCAACGTTCCCGACAGTCTCATCGGCAGAGATGCATTCCAGGAAGTTTGCATCACAGGTGTTGCTATGCCGATCACCAAGCACACCTTCTTTGTTAATAGGATAGAAGATCTGGCAGATGCCCTGAGAAACGCTTTCAGGATCGCAGGCAGCGGAAGAAAAGGTCCTGTACTGGTGGATATCACCAAGGACGTTACAGCGGCAATGACCGACTACAAGCCGGAGGAACCGCTGAAGCTGAATCCTTCTCCTAAGTTCACAGACAAGGAAGTTCAGGAAGTTGCTGCCATGATCAACGCAGCAGAAAAGCCGATCGTATATATCGGAGGCGGCGTAACGGCTGCCAGAGCAGGCAAGGAAGTCAACAAGCTGATCGAGATCGCGGACATGCCTGCTACATATACACTGATGGCTGCAGGTATCATAGGATGGGAAAACCCTAGAAACCTAGGCCTCATCGGAATGCACGGAAGCATCGCAGCCAACAAAGCTGTAGACAGAGCCGACCTGGTGATCGCACTGGGCGCAAGATTCAGCGACAGAGTAGCGCTGAACCCTCAGAAGTTCGCAAGAAAAGCCCGCAAGATCCAGATCGATATCGATACAAGCGAAATCAACAAGAACGTTCTGGTTGACATCGGCGTAACTGCAGACGTTAAGGAGTTCCTTCAGAAGCTCCTCCCTCTGATCAAGGAAAAGGATCACAAGGAATGGGTTTCACAGGCAACTGAATGGAAGAAGAGAACAGGCGACGTCAAGTGTCAGGATGCCGACCTTCATCCAAGTGAAGTCATCCACGCAGTATGCGATCTGACAGACAAAGAAACCATCTACGTTACAGACGTTGGGCAGCATCAGATGTGGGCGGCCCAGTACCTCAAGCACGAAAAGACCGAAAACTTCATCACAAGCGGCGGTCTGGGAACCATGGGCTTTGGATACGGCGCAGCTGTGGGAGCACAGATCGGTCAGCCTGACAAGAGAGTCATCCACTTCACGGGAGACGGCTCTTTCCATATGAATCTTTGCGAAGCTTGCACAGCCGTGAGCAACCAGCTTCCTATCATAACCGTTATCCTCGACAACAGAGTACTGGGAATGGTTTACCAGTGGCAGACTGCCTTCTATGGAAAGCGCTTCGCTGCTACTACTCCTGAAAGAAAGACCAACTTCCCTAAGCTGGCGGAAGCCTTTGGTGCAAAGGGCTACTCAGCGGCTACTCCTCAGGAATTCGAAGAAGTCTTCAAGAAGGCTCTCCAGGAAAAGGGCCCTGTATGGATCGACTGCGCCATCTCAAGGGAAGAACGCGTACTGCCAATGATCCCGGCAGGCGGAGCTGTTGAAGATATGATCATCGGTTAGGAAGGAGAGGAAAATGGACAAGCAGATAAAGAAAGAAGTAATCAGTATCCTGGTAGACAACCAGGCAAACGTACTGACAAGAGTCAGCAGCCTCTTCGGACGCCGCGGATTCAACATCGACTCCCTGACAGTATCGGCAACCAACGACCCGAAGCTTTCCAGGATAACAGTGGTATTCACCGGAACTGAGCAGGGACTTCATCAGATAATCACTCAGACAGCTAAGCTGGAAGTTGTAAAGAAGATCTTCACGCTGGATTCAAACAGCATCTACAGAGAACTTCTGCTGCTGAAAGTAAAGGCTGACAAGAGCGAGCGTTCAGCCATCAAGGAAATCGTTGAGATCTACAGAGGCAGGATCGTTGACCTTTCAAAGAGCAGCCTGATCATCGAAATGACAGGTTCCTCAGAAAAGCTGGACGGCTTCATGGAAATGATGAGCTGCTACGACATCACTGAAGTATGCCGTACAGGTATCACAGGAATCGGCAGAGGTTTGGAAGGGTAAAGTGCAGAGAGCTTTAGCGCGCGGCACTTTACGACGCAACTTTACGAAAACTTTTTTAAGAATATATAAAGGAGAAATTAAAATGATTAAGAAGTATTACGATCAGGATTGTAATTTGGGAATGTTAGACGGCAAGACAGTTGCCATCATCGGTTTTGGTTCACAGGGACATGCACATGCTATCAACCTGCACGAATCAGGCGTTGACGTTGTAGTAGGTCTGAGACCGGGTTCAGCTCACACTGCTAAGGCAGAAGCTGCAGGCCTGAAGGTTCTGGACATCGAAGCAGCTGCTGAAGCAGGCGACATCGTTATGATCCTTGCTCCGGACGAACTGCAGGCTTCCATCTACAAGAACCAGATCGAAAAGCACATGAAGGAAGGCAACGTTTTAGCATTTGCTCACGGATTCAACATCCACTACAATCAGATCCAGCCTGCTGCTGACCTGGACGTTATCATGATCGCTCCTAAGGGACCCGGACACACTGTAAGAAGCCAGTACGTTGAGGGCAAGGGCGTTCCATCACTGATCGCTGTTTACCAGGAT
>CAYTVH010000075.1:0-7514 GCA_964441805.1 uncultured Oscillospiraceae bacterium
ACAGCAGGCAGCTGCAGCTAACAAATAATTCGGTTTAACGGATTATACAAATCAAAAACAAAACCCCTGAAACAATAGTTTTAGGGGTTTTTTGTGTTTTCACTTGTCGTTCACGTGCAATTTAAGGTTCTTTTAAGCAAAGGGATTTATTATCCAAGAAGGAAGATTACATAAAGGAGCTGATCCATTGAGCAATAAAAAAATCGCATTGATCCCTGCATATGAACCGGATATGATACTGATACGGCTGCTTGAGCAGCTTGCTGAAGCAGGGATGGAGGCTGTTGTAGTCGACGACGGAAGCGGATCCGAGTATTCAGATGTCTTCGACAAAGCTTCTTCCCTTGCCGTAATTCTCAGACATCATGAGAATCGGGGGAAAGGCCGGGCATTGAAAACAGGCCTTGCTTACATACGTGAAAATTATGAGAGTGACGCGGTCATCGTGACCGTTGATGCAGACGGACAGCACCGTGTGGAGGATGCCGGCATGCTTTGCGAGGTCGTGATCAAGCAGCCGGAGGCACTTGTTCTGGGAAGCCGCAAATTCAAGAAAGACGTTCCTTTGCGGAGCAGATTCGGTAATGCCATAACGAGGTTTGTTTGTAGGCATTTCACAGGGCTGAAGGTTTATGACACACAGACAGGTCTGCGTGCTTTTCATATGGACCGGATATCCCACCTGCTTGGAATTTCCGGAGAGCGGTATGAGTATGAAATGAATATGCTGCTGGAATTTACACGTAAGCAGATACCGATTCGTGAGGTGGAAATAGAAACCATTTATATCGATAACAACTCCTCTTCTCACTTTGATACCGTATGGGATTCTTATCGTGTGTATAAAGAATTGCTGAAATTTTCGGCCTCTTCGCTTATTGGATTCCTGATAGATTATACATTGTATGGTTTATTGCTGCTTTTGACAGGTAATATTCGTACCGCTAACATTGGTGCGAGGATCGTCAGTGCCACTGCTAACTATGCGATAAACCGCAGATATGTATTCGAAAGCAGCAGCGGGATCATAAAATCAGCTGTGTCATATTTTATCTTGGCAGCTGTTATTTTGGCCGGAAATACAGTGGTACTCTCATTTTTGGTAAACACCGCCGGACTTCACCGGATGTTGGCGAAGATATTGACAGAAATCATATTTTTCATGCTGAGCTGGACTGTCCAGCGGTTCGTTATATTTGGAAAGAAAGAAATTAAGGGAATAAAGTGATGTTTAAAAAGAAGATATTTGCGGTTTTATATGGTGTGCTGCTGACTGCGTTCACCGTTTATGTGGTGCTGGACACCTTTGTTATCACCCAAATCTATACGGAAGCCCCTTCAGGCAATACTTCTGTGACACATGATGATTCGGTATCAGGTGAAGCTGTCATAACGGACAGTACCTACAATGATGACAACATTTCCATTGAGATCACTGAATACAGAGAATATGATACCAGTATTTATGTGGCGGATGTGAAAGTGTCATCTGCTGAATACCTGCAGACAGCATTGGCATACGATTCCTACGGGAAAAATGTAACTCAGAAAACCTCTGAGATATCAGCTGATAACAATGCGATCCTTGCAATCAACGGAGACAATTACGGCACACAGGAAAAGGGCTATGTGGTGAGGAACGGAATACTTTACAGGGGCTATGCTTCCGGGGAGCAGGAAGATCTGGTGATATATGAGGATGGGTCATTTTTGATCGTTACGGAAACTGATGTTTCTGCTGAGGATCTGCTGACTGATGGTGCGGAACAGATTTTCTCTTTCGGACCGGCGTTGGTGATGGACGGCGAGATCTCGGTTACCACAGATGAGGAAGTAGGGAAAGCAAAAGCCAGCAATCCACGTACAGCCATCGGTGTGATAGATGAGCTTCATTATTTGTTGGTCGTTTCCGATGGCCGCACAGATGAGAGTGCAGGCCTAAGCCTCTATCAATTGGCTGAAGTTATGGAAAAGCTGGGAGCAAAGACAGCATATAATCTGGACGGAGGTGGATCATCCACCATGTATTTCAACGGAGAAGTCATCAATTACCCAACATCGAGCGGCAAACACCTGGAGGAAAGGAGTGTGAGTGATATTGTATACATCGGATACTGATATGACACAGAAAAAAGCTTTGAAGACAGCTTTTATATATCTTCTTGCTGCACTGTTTTGTGCATTTTTCGGTGGGGGATATGAACTATTTAGTCACGAAGTATATTCATATTATATGATATATGCCTTTGCATTTCCCCTTGCAGGAGGCACACTGCCTTTTTTGATGCTCGGATTGTTTCGACCGTCACATTTTCCGAATGCTGTATGCCGCAGCCTGTATCATGCAGGGATCGCCACCCTGACTATGGGCAGTATTATGAGCGGTGTGCTTGAGATATATGGAACGACAAATGCACTGGTTGACATCTACTGGTATGTCGGCATTCCCCTTGCAGCAATTGGTATGATCATTTATTTGGTACAGTCAAAAATGAGAAGGAGACAATAGTTTTAGGGGTTTTTTGTTGTTAGCTCTTAACACAAACTTAACCTGTATAACATAAACTTAACTTTTAATATTAGAGAAATATGGTACACTTAGGCATAAAGAAGTTAGTGGAAATTTTAGAGACAAAAGATGTTAAGAAAGGAACTGTAATTATGGATTCAATTTTAGCATTTTGGTTCCAGATGACAGCTAACCCACTGTTATTCATTGCAGTTACGCTGACACTGGGTGTGATCCTGGTAAATGGATGGACAGATGCGCCTAACGCCATAGCCACTTGTGTAGCGACCAGATGCCTGCCGCCGAATGCAGCGATCCTTCTGGCAGCAGTGTTCAACTTCCTTGGCGTTTTCGTTATGACACTCATCAACGCCACCGTTGCGGAAACCATCACCAAGATGGTAAATTTCGGTTCAGACCCTGACAAAGCCATAATCGCTTTGAGTGCAGCATTGTTTGCCATAGTGCTGTGGGCTACTCTGGCGTGGCTGTTCGGTATCCCTACCAGTGAAAGCCATGCACTGATCGCCGGACTGACAGGCAGTGCCATTGCCCTTTACAACAGCTTAGAAGGCGTCAACGGTGCCGAATGGGTAAAGGTCCTCTATGGTATAGGAATTTCAGTAACTCTGGGTTTTGGATTGGGCTGGTTAGTATGTAAGCTGGTAACTAAAATATTCTATAACGCAGATCGTCCCAAGACGCAGCCGTTTTTCAGAGGTGCACAAATCGTCGGAGCATCTTCCATGGCATTCATGCACGGTGCGCAGGATGGTCAGAAATTTATGGGCGTTATCTTGCTGTGTGTATACATGTCACAGGGGCAGGCGCTGCCGTCGGATATACAAATACCGATCTGGCTGATGCTCATCTGTTCCATAGTGATGGCTGCAGGCACAGCCATGGGCGGCAAGAAGATAATCAAATCCGTGGGGATGGACATGGTAAAACTGGAAAAATATCAAGGCTTCTCTGCAGACATTGCGGCAGCCATATCACTCTTTTTCTGTTCCACATTCAGTTTGCCCGTATCGACGACCCATGCCAAGACAACATCGATCATGGGTGTAGGTGCAGTAAAAAGACTGTCTGCGATCAATTTCGGTGTAGTAAAAGAAATGGTTTTGACCTGGATACTGACATTCCCGGGATGCGGATTGGTAGGATTCCTTATGACAAAACTTTTCCTGTTGATATTTGCTTGATATTAAGAGAAAGGAGTTTATATAATGGCTAGAGGCGATAAATTCTATTTTGAAAACTTTGCAGCAAGCTCTGCGCTTTCAAAAAAAGCAGCGGATTACTTGGTAAAATGTCTGGAAAACTACGATGCAAACAACATCCGGCAGATGCTGGACGAAATGCATGAGATCGAGCATAGTGCCGATATGAAAAAACATGAGATGGAGGCTGCCCTTGCAAAGGCATTCGTTACACCGGTGGATCGTGAAGACTTGGATATGCTGAGTCACAAGCTGGATGATGTAACAGATGAGATCGAAGAGATCCTGCAGAAATTCTATATTTACAACATCCAATCCATAGAACCGGGTATCGTGGATTTTGCTAAAAAAATCGCCGGGGCATGTGGTATACTCAATGCGATCATGGATGAATTCGAAAATTTCAAAAGGTCCAAGAAAATACGCGAGCTGATCATTGAACTGAACGATGTTGAAGAAGAGTGCGACAAACTGTATCTTTCTTCAATGCGTCAGCTGACATTATCGACGGAAGATGTGAAACTGCTGATGGCATGGCGTGCTATCATCCAGTGTCTGGAAGATTGTGCTGACGATTGCGAACATGTTGGAGACTGCATTGCTTCGGTTATAATGAAAAATACTTGATTTCTCAAAACCCCTGAAATGATAGTTTTAGGGGTTTTTTGTTACGGTTACGCTCTCATCTATGGTATAATATTTAGTTGGAAAGGATGCGAACGACGAAGAAAAGACAGGAGATAACGATGACAGAACTTTTAGCACCTGCCGGCAACATGGAAGCGCTGAAAGCTGCGATAGCCAATGGATGCAACGCAGTTTATCTTGGCATGCAGAAATTCGGTGCGCGTGCATACTCTGATAACTTTGATATAGACAGTCTTAAAGAAGCAATACAATATGCTCATCTTAGAGATGTGAAGGTCTATGTGACTATGAACACCATCGTATTCGAAGATGAGATCGAAGACATGAAGACTCAGCTCCATCAGCTCAATGACATCGGTGTGGACGGGATCATCGTACAGGATCTGGCTGTATTCGATTACGTTGAAAAAAACTTCGAAGACATGGAAGTCCACTGTTCCACCCAGATGGGGATAGACGATCTGGAAGGTGCTTTATTATGCAAAGAGCTGGGTTCTGACAGAGTCGTACTGGCCCGTGAAGTGCCCATCGAAAAGGTAAAAGAAATCAAAAAGGGAGCTGACATCCCCATTGAAATATTCGTACACGGCGCCCTTTGCGTATCATACTCAGGCAACTGCCTCATGTCTGGGCTCATAGGATATAGGAGCGGCAATCGCGGAAGATGCGTAGGTTCATGCCGTAAGCAGTATGAGCTGATCGATGCTTCAACCGGCAAAACGATAGGTACTAACTATATTTTGTCAACAAAGGACTTGAACACCATCGACCATATAGAAGACCTCAAGGAAATCGATTCCCTCAAGATAGAAGGTCGAATGAAGGAACCTGTTTATGTTGCCAACGTGGTATCAAAATACAGAGCAGCCCTTGATGGAAAAGCTGCAGCCGATGACAAAGAAGATCTGGTGAAGACCTTCAACAGAACATATACCAAGGGATATCTTTTCCACGAAGATCCGGGCAACATCACCAATATCCAGAGACCCAACAACTTCGGATACGAGATCGGCAAGGTCACAAGATACTACAAGGGTATGTATGAGATCACCCTTGATAAGGTCCTCAATCAGAACGATATCATCAGGATAGATCATGACGGTGAAGACGTGAATCTGAGCGTGGTGAAGCTCTACGACAGGAATGCCAACCTGATAAACAGATCGGAAGACATTTGCTACATCAAGATCAAGGAACGACTTGATGTGGGTGACATAGTATACAAGACCAAGGATTATAACTATTACAAGGAATTGGAAAGCGCACTGGACGGCGAGTTCAAGCGTTTCCCTCTGGATCTCAAAGTGTACGCTTATCCTGATGCAAAGCTTGTCATCGATGCTGAAGGATTCGGGAGCCGGTACCTTTACGAAAGTGAAGAGACTCTTAGCGAGGCCATCAACAATCCTACAGACAGAGAACAGGTGATCAAGCAGCTTTCAAGGCTCAACGATACAGTTTTTGAACTGGGCAGCGTTGAATTCGAAGAATATAACGCCTTCATTCCTGCCAAACTGCTCAACAGCGCGAGACGTGAGATCGTACAGGGATTGTATGAAGCTAAACTCAACAGCAAGAAGAAGGGTACTAAGACACCGGAACCTAAGGAAAAGATAGCTTTTGAACCGAAGTCTCCGTACATCACTGCTTCCGTTACAACTAAAGAGCAGTATGACGCATGTATCCGCAGTGGAATAAAAGAAGTATATTTTGATAACATAATCAGAAGAAATCAAATAGAGTATCAGCCGAAGGAAGGGGAGCTTCTCATCGGCGGATACGGCGGACTCTATTACTATAGAGACACCAATCCATTCGTTACAGATTACTCCATGAACGTGGTAAACGCTGCCAGCTGCTACGAACTTCACAGGCTGGGAGCCAAGAGAGTAACTCTGTCATACGAGCTCAACAAGAAGCAGATCAAAGATATGATAGACGCGTACTACGAAGAAAACGACGGATATCCGGCACTGGAAATGATCGTTTACGGCAGAGCACCTCTGCTCTTTACGAAATATTGCCCGCTTAAAAAGATGGGGCTTTGCGGCAAGTGCAAGAACAGGACTTATGAGATAAAGGACGAATACGGAGCATTCCCAATTTTATCCCATGAAGACTGCACCACCACGATATTCAACGGCAAGATATTGAACCTTCTTGACGAGATGCCTTCCATACAGGGAGTGGAGGCATTCAGACTGAATTTCACTACTGAATCTGCAGAGGAAGTCAAGAAAGTCATAAGGAATGCTCAGGGCAAGCTTGCCGGAAAGATCGAGAAGTCCCTCTTTGATCAGGAAACTGATACGAGGGGACATTTCAACAAGGAAATAATTTAGAAGAGAGGATATACAAATGATCCGGGTAGAAAAACTATCATACGGTTTTCCTGCAAAAGATTTATATAACGAGATATCATTCACACTACAGACAGGGAACCACTGCGCCCTTATAGGCAGCAACGGTACCGGTAAGTCTACTTTGGTGGATATGATCATCGATTCTGACAAGTATATGTACGACGGCAAGCTGATGATAGATGAAGGCTGCCGCATAGGTTATGCCAGTCAGTTCAGCGTGAGAGACAAAGTTCAGGAACGTACAGTTTTTGAATTCCTCAGCGAAAGATTCTTAGAAGTGCAGCAGCAGATCGCCCAGGTATGCGAGGAAATGGGCTCAGAGGAGCTGATGGCCGATGATCCAACCGGTGAGAAGATGGCAGCTGTTTTCGAAAAGTACCAGGCACTCCTTGATCTCAACGAAGCCATGGACGGCGATAACTACGAAAGCAACATCCGTAAGCAGCTTTATGTGGCAGGCATGACCGACATGGAAGAGGCCCTCGTGTCTCAGATCAGCGGCGGTGAATATAAGATCCTGCAGATCATGAGGGAGATGCTGCTGGCACCAAATCTACTGGTGCTGGACGAGCCGGATGTGTTCCTGGACTTTGCCAACCTGGGAAGCCTTTGCCAGCTTATCAACAGCTACAAAGGGACAATGCTGGTGATAACCCACAACAGATATTTGCTGAACCACTGTTTCAACAAGATACTCCATCTGGAAAACGGTGATCTTCAGGAATTTGACGGCAACTATACGGAATACAGATGTTCAGTCCTTCGTGAGAA
>CAYTVH010000076.1:0-7410 GCA_964441805.1 uncultured Oscillospiraceae bacterium
AGCCAGATGATCCCTATGTCAGAAGCAGCTGTTTTCGCGCTGAAGCTGGGAATGATCGCACTCTTTACATTTATTAACCTTATGGGTCTTAGAGAAGTAGGAAAAGTAAGTACTATCCTCTCGATCTGCATAGTATGTGCTTTCGCACTGGTAGCAATCGTAGGCCTTATCAACTGGCAGACAAATCCTGTTGAGCCAATGATGCCTGAAGATTACAACTTCTTTGATTCACTGTCAGGGGGAATCTGTATCTGCGTATGGATGTACTGCGGATATGAATGTATCTCCAACATGGCAGGCGAAGTTCAGAACCCACAGGTTATTCCTAAGGGACTGCTGATCGCTATGCCTTTAGTAGCACTGACATATATCCTGCCTACACTGGGCGGACTGGCATCACTTCCTGCAGGAAGCTGGGAAAACTGGTCAACAGAAGGCGGATTCAATTCTGAATCTGTGGGATATGCAACAGTTCTGACTGAACACATGGGAGCTGCATGGGGATATGTATTCCTGGTAATCGCTATCGTATCACAGTGCGCTATCTTCAATACATATCTGGCATCAGGATCAAGAGGCTTCTTCGTTATGGCTGACGACAACCTGTGTCCTAAGTTCCTGGTTAAGATCAGTAAGAAGAGAGGCGTACCTTACATCGGCATCCTGTCCCTGGCTATAGTAACAGTTATCCTCTGTCAGTATGACTTCACAACACTGGTATCAACAGAAGTAGTATTCATCCTGGCACTGTACATCATCCTGCCTCTGGCAGTTATCAAGCTGAGAAAGACTATCCCTGTAGAAGAAAGACTGAAGAGAAATCTCTTCGTAATGCCTGGCGGAAAAGCAGGTCTGGCATTCTTCTGCGGAGCACCTATCTTTATCTCCATCGTAGCACTGCTGGTCAACGGAACAGACTACTTCGTAACAGGACTGATCGCAACAGCATCAGGTGTTATCGTATATGTAATAGTTAAGCTGGCATACGGCGGACTTTATAAGCAGGATCCTGTAAGATATCCACTGAATCCTAAGACAAAGCTGGCTCAGGGAGACACAGTAAGGATCGGTATCTATCTGATGATCGCAGGCTTCTCGGCATTCCTGGCACAGTTCTGGCTGAGATGGTATGAAGTATCATACGGCGAATGGGAACCAAGTGACTATGACATGATGGGCGACATCATTCCTCAGGTACAGAACATCTTAGGATGGGGCGGTATCATCGTAGGAATCATCGGTATCATCGTATTCTTCGTATGCAAGAAGAACGATCCGCCTGCACCTGAACCTGAACTGGACATCGATGCACTTATGGATAAGTATCTCAACGAAGACAGACACGAAGATATCTTCGGTGACGCATAAGCTCCATATCATTGGGAGACATATATGAGAAAATAATTGAAAAGAAAACGGGTATGCAGATTGCAATACCCGTTTTTTTAATGTAGGATATATTTGATATGGATCTGTGAGACATGTTGTTGGAATATTACAGACCTTTTCCTAATACATTTTACTGTACTTTATGTGAAATGAAATGGTAATCAAACCTATGGAAAGAGAGGGAATGTGTATGCACAGCAGAAGGCGGCGGGGAAGCCGAAGGAACAGAGCCATGCGAAAGGAAAAACTGAACTTTACACCTGTGATAGTCATGCTTTGTCTGTCGGTGGGTTGTGGTTATGCGGCAGCAAAATATGTGGTGGATCCTGTAGTCAATTACGTACCTGCCATGATGAGCGAAAAGGAGCAGGACGCTGAGGAAAAGGAAACTACCGCAGCTGAAGACAACACTGCCGAAATAAAGACGGAAGTGGTGGAAGATGAGGTCGACGTAAAGGAAACCGATGAAGTTTCCGGCTATGCTCTCCAGTTCGGATGTTATTCCGCAAAAGCAGCGGCAGAAGCTGTGATGCCTACAATTGGAGTTGAAGGTCTTCAGGTCATCGAGCAAGACGGCATGTATAAAATCGTTGGAGAGATCTACAAGACTAAAGATGAGGCTAAAACGGCGCTCAACGAGCTGCCTGAAACGGTCAGCGGATTCATCACCACGATTTACCAATGATCAACAATGTACATTTTAATATAAGGAAACAGCAATGATACCATTATCTACTAAGATGAGACCGTCTAAACTGTCGGAATTTGTTGGACAAACACATTTCATGTTTGAAGGATCTCTGTTCTACAATTCAATAAGAAACAAGACTTTTGATTCCGCCATATTTTTCGGGCCTCCGGGAACGGGAAAAACCACGCTGGCCAGGATAATCGCCTCGGAACTTGACAGCAGCTTCGTGGAGATAAATGCCTCGACCACAGGAACGAAAGAGCTGAAGGTCATCCTTGAAAATGCGTCATTAAGGTTTTATGGTCTTCAGAAAGAGACTACTTGCCTGTATGTGGATGAAGTTCACAGATGGAACAAACTCCAGCAGGATTCACTGCTTAAGGCTCTTGAGGAAGGAATAATAAAATTCATCGGAAGCACCACAGAAAATCCGTATTTCTCAGTTAACAATGCCATCATAAGCAGAGTCAGGAATATCTACGAATTCAAAAGGCTCACCTCAGATGAAGTTGTGGGCATCCTTAAAAGAACACTTGCTGACAAGGAAAAGGGGTTCGGAGGGCTTTCTGTAAAGTACGATGAGAAGGCTCTCAGGATACTGGCCGATATGAGCAGCGGTGACTGCAGAGTGGCACTCGATACTTTGGGTTTCATCGTTGACAATCTGGAAGAGGGCAAAGGCATCAACAAGGAAATCGTAGCTGAGGCCATGCAGCAGCAGACGACCTTTTACGATAAAGAAGAGGACAAGTACAACTTGCTTTCGGCACTTCAAAAATCTGTGCGCGGAAGTGATCCTCATGCGGCAGTTCATTATCTTGCAAGGCTGATCGAAGGCGGAGCGGATATCAACATGATAGGCCGCAGACTGATGGTCATGGCCAGCGAGGATATAGGTATGGCGTATCCCAATGCCATATCCATAGTCACTTCATGCGTTCAGGCAGCCCAAATGATAGGCTATCCTGAAGCCAGGATAAATCTGGCTCATGCCACAGTGCTTCTGGCATCTTGCCCTAAATCAAACGCGGCAAATGAAGCTTTGGAAAGGGCAGCTGCTGATCTTAAGAAAAGAAAGATCGAAGACGTACCGGCCCATCTGATGGATGCCCATTACGGCGGAGCAGCCAAGCTGGGAAGAGGACTGGATTACAAGTATCCGCACGCATACGGTGGCTATGTGACGCAGCAGTATCTGCCGGACGACCTGTACAGGGAAGGCGTGAAATACTATGAGCCTACATCCAACGGAAGCGAAGGTGCTTTCAAAAAATACCTTGAGGAGCTTGAAAAGATAGATGAAAGAAATAATAAGGGCTGAGAACGCGGGATTCTGCTTTGGAGTGAAGCAGGCCATAGAAAAGGCTGAAAGGGCAGCAGAAAGCGCTGCAAAAGAGGGCAGACGAATTTTTTCCATGGGTTCCCTCATACATAATGAAAGAGTTACAGGAGATCTGGAAAAGAAGGGAATAAATATCATAAGCGCTTTGGATGAAGTGGACGCCGGAGATCAGGTGATAATCAGATCCCACGGAGAAGGGGAAGCTTTTTATAAAGAAGCCGAAGCTAAAGGTGTTGAACTGGTGGATGCTACATGTCCGTTCGTTGCCAAGATCCATAAGCTTGTCCACGAAACGGACAAGCAGGTCGTTATCGTCGGAGATGCCAAACACCCTGAAGTTATGGGCATATTCGGATGGTGCAGAAAACCTGCCATAGTTGTCAGCTCATATGAGGAAGCTGCAGCAGTGGAAGAGGATGATTTCTTTGTGGTAACTCAGACGACCATAAGAGAGGACATGCTCAATGATGTTATAAAAGCTTTTGAAGATAAAGGCAAGATATTCGAAGTAAACAACACCATTTGCAGTGCTACTTCCAAGAGGCAGGAGTCATGCGAAAAGCTGGCAAAGGAATGCGAACTTATGGTAGTTATTGGCGGAAAGAACAGCTCAAACACCAAGAAGCTTTATGACATTTCAAAAAAATACTGTCCAAATACTTATTTTGTACAAAATATTGAAGATTTACCGTTGAAACAGGTTAAAAAATGTAATAGAATAGGAATAGCAGCGGGCGCGTCGACGCCTGAATGCACTATTAAGGAGGTTATTGCCAGAATGAGTGATTTTACACTTGAAAACAACGAATTAAACATGCATGATCTTATGGACGAAATCGAAAAGTCCCTGAGATTGCCAAGAGGCGGAGAAATCGTAACAGGAAAAGTACACCAGGTTACAGACAAAGAAGTTATTGTTAATTTAGGATGCAAGAAGGATGGTATCCTCCCAATGGCAGAAGTTACATTGGAAGAAGGACAGACTTTGGCAGATGCCTTCAAGGTTGACGATGAAATCCAGGCGAAAGTAATCAAGACTGATGATGGCGACGGCGGAATTTTACTTTCAAAGAAAAAGTTAGAAATCAGTGCCAACTGGGATGAAATCGTTAAGGCACTTGAAGATAAAACTGTTCTGGAAGTTAAGGTTACCAGACAGGTTAACGGCGGCGTTATTGCTGAGTACAAAGAAGTTTCCGGATTCATTCCTCTTTCTCAGCTTTCCGATCACTACGTGGAAAACGCAGAAGAGTTCGTAGGACAGACTATGGAAGTTAGAGTTTCCAGAGTTGACCAGAGAAGAAACAGAGCAGTATTCTCACACAAGCTGTTCTTAAACGAAGAAAAGGATAAGCTGGTTGCAGAAATTTGGGAAAACCTGAACGTAGACGATGTAGTAGAAGGTACAGTAATGAGATTCACTGATTACGGTGCATTCGTAGATATCGGCGGTATCGACGGTCTGCTCCACATCTCAGAAATTTCATGGGGCAAGCTGAAGCACCCTCAGGAAGTTCTGAAGATCGGACAGAAGATCAACGTTAAGGTTCTGTCAATGAACGCTGAAAAAGGCAAGATCTCACTGGGTCTCAAGCAGAACCAGCCTGAACCTTGGAGCGTAATCGACACAACTTACGAAGTTGGACAGGTTATCGAAGGTAAAGTTGTTCAGATCAAAGAATACGGTGCTTTCGTTGAACTGGAACCGGGTCTTGATGGACTGGTACATATTTCTGAAGTTGCTCATAAGAGAGTTGGAAATATCAGCGAAGAGCTGGAAGTTGGTCAGACTGTAAACGCTAAGATTCTCGAAATCGATAAGGAAAGAAAGAGAATCAGCCTCAGCATCAGAGAAACTATCGAGCCACCTGCAGCAGAAGAAGCTCCTGCAGAAGAAGCTCCTGCTACTGAAGCTGAAGCTCCTGCTGAAGAAGCATAGTAAATCAACAAACCAAAGAGGCAGTTTATACTGCCTCTTATTTTTTATGAATAGCCGACATTAAGCTATCCAGACTCAGGAGACGATCATGAAAAAAATCCTTGTTAGCCAGTGCCTCTACGGAGGCGATCCCGTCCGTTATGACGGCAAATCAAAAGCAGAGACAGACCCTAGATTCCTCAAATGGAAAGAGGAAGGCCTGTTTATTCCTGTATGCCCTGAAGTTTTCGGCGGTCTGCCGATACCTAGGGTAGATGCCCAGAGGGTGGGAGACAAAGTCATCACCAGAGACGGCAGGGACGTGACGGAAGAATACATGAGAGGTGCTTACGAAGCTGTACGCCTGGCAAAGGAATACGGTGTCCTTTGCGCCATAATGAAAGAAAAGAGCCCGTCTTGCGGGAGCAATAAGATCTATGACGGAACTTTTGAAGGGAGCCTCATAGACGGTGTGGGAACGGCAGTTGAACTCCTTAAGAAAGAAGGCGTGAAAGTCTTTTCCGAAGAACAGCTGGATCTGGTGGAGGAATTGCTCAATGAATAATATAGTGCTCATAGGATTTCCGGCATGCGGTAAAAGTGTTACCGGAGTAGTGCTGGCCAAGATACTCAACATGAAGTTCATAGATGCCGACCTGCTCATCCAGCAAAAAGCCGGCAGGGGGCTGCAGGATATCATCAATAACGATGGCATCGATGCTTTCAAAAAGCTGGAAGAGGAAGTTCTCAGCAGTATAAACGAGAGTGATACAGTCATAGCCACAGGCGGAAGTGCCATTTATTATGACGATGCGATGCGCCATTTGAAAGAAAGCGGTACGATCGTATATATAGATGTTTCGCTGCACGATCTCAAGAGAAGACTGAGAAATATCAAGACCAGAGGCGTTGCCATGGGCAAAGGTCAGACCTTGGACGATCTTTATGCTGAAAGAAAACCTTTGTATGAGAAGTATGCGGATATAATTGTCAAAACAGGCAACAGAAAGACCATGGAAGATACTGTGTCAATGATCATCGATGCGCTGGACAGGAGGAAGTAATGTTTAAAGGAAAAAAGGCTGTAATTTTTGATATGGATGGGACGCTGATAGATTCCGTAGGTATTTGGAATCAGGTGGACATGGAGATCCTGTCAAGATACGGTAGAAAAGGCGCCGCAGACCTTACTGAAAAGCAGGTGCAGCAGCAGAGAGATGAACTGCTCAGAAAACATAAAGGTGCATCTAAGCCGTATGAAGAATATTACAGAGATCTGAAAGCCAAATACGACTTCACAGTTTCGGCAGAGGAGGCAGTGAAAGCCAGATACGATCTGGCTCAGCAGATGCTGGCAGAAAGGATCGATTATAAGCCGGCAGCTGCCGAGTTTTTGAAAGAACTGAAAGCGAGAGGGTATATACTTGCCATCGCATCAACTACCAAGCGTGACAATATGGCAGTGTACAGAACTCGCAACAAAAATATAATCGAGAAGGCTCACATCGACGACATTTTTGAACTGGTATATACACGAGAGGATGTTAAAGAAATGAAGCCGGATCCTGAAATATATTTGAAGGCAATGGATGTCCTCGGATTCCAACCGGCAGAATGTCTGATCTTTGAAGATTCACTTATCGGAGCAGAAGCAGCCAAAGCATCAGGTGCTACCGTTGCAGTTATTTATGATAAATACTCTGATGATGAGAGGGAAGAAATCAATAAGCTGGCTGATCATGTAGTTGATGATTATGAGCAGGCGATGCAGTGGCTGAAAAAAGTCATTGATATTCAGTAGTCCTTTAGATATAATATAGACAATAAAAGTGCTACCGATAGACGGTTAGCCGACAGTATTACAAAAGTAACCTATCCATTGGCTGTGGCGGTTACTTTTTTCTTTGCACATTTATAATCGCAACGATCAGCATGGCAATGCCAAGAATGATCGAGAATTCCTCATATGTAGAAATGTTTCCCACCTCCTTTACAGCGCGATTTGGATTTTTCACCATAATTGCAGTCGTATCGGATGTGGCTAACCGCCTACCGTGTCTCTATGGTAGC
>CAYTVH010000077.1:0-2997 GCA_964441805.1 uncultured Oscillospiraceae bacterium
TCCTTCATTTCTTCAGCGTTCATAGCAGCGCCGTCGATAGCGAAGTAGAACCACATTGAGAATGTCATAGCTCCTGCGATTCCCATGAATCCGTTGGTGAATACGCTTTCACCTTCAGCTACGCCCTTGAATGTATCCAGTTCGAAGTGTGGGATAGCCAGTACTGCGAATATTACCAGACCAACCAGTGATACGATAGTTACAACCAGTTCCAGCTTTGATGATGTTTCGATACCGAACAGGTTAACCAGCATGAAGAAGATAAAGAATACTACTGTTGCAGCCAGTGCAGGGATTGAAGGGATCAGGTAGTTAACCAGAGCACCTGTAGCCAGAGCTACTGCACATGGTGAGATCAGGAATGCGATCAGAACTGAGAATCCTGTTACGAATCCTGCGAAAGGTCCGAAAGCTCTCCTAGCATAAGCTGATGGTCCGCCTGCGTGCGGAATTGAAGTTGCCAGTTCTGTGTAGCAGAACAGGAACGGTACGTACATCAGTGTTACAGGTATGAATGATACCAGGAATGATACAGGACCGCCTTCTGCGAATCCATATGCGAATCCGTAGTAGTCTCCGGATACAACCAGACCTACTGCGATGGCCCACAGGCCGATAGGGGACAGGGCCTTTTTCAGTGAACCCTGATTGTTAAGATTTTCTCCCATTTGTTTTGCCTCCTAAATTACGATAAATTATCTTGTGATTGATTAATGGTTTATATATTTACTAAAAAGTAACTTCCAGATCGATTGGTGCCATATCTCTGTTAGCCATGCCGCCTTCTTTGAAGTGCATCAGAGTTGATTTGATGAGAAACTTGGAAGGAACCATGTAGTCGTTGAGGATCTCAACAGGTTCAGGGTTTTCACCCTTACCATACTTGGCAGTGTTCTTACCAATTGTTCTGTACATATCCAATTCGATCAGTGGTGACTGTGGGAACAGTTCCAGGTTATCCAGCGGAACCATGTCCTTCTGGTGGATAACTGTAGTTCCTCTTGACTGCATAGCAACGCAGATCCCGCTGCCTGCCAGCTTTGAGCCCTGAGATGCGATGATACCTAAGTCAGTTGAGTTATAAACTTTGATAAATCTGTAGTTCATACCTTCTTCTTCGATACCTGCGCATAATTCCTTAAGGATTTCTTCCAAAGGAACATCTGTGATGGACTGCTTCAGTCCAGTACCGAAAGCAGGAGAAACAGCGATGATGATTTCTTTTGCATCAGTACCAGGCTGTGATACGCCTAATTCTTTGATTTCCAGCATGTGTTTTTCCTCCTTCGATTAAATTTCCTGCGGCTTGAGAGCTGAGAACTTTTCTTTCAGAACGTTCCATCTGTCTTCGCTGATTCTGTAGCCTGTTCCCGGACCCATGTAGTCATTTCTGTCGTTAACAGCACTGATTACATTGTAGTCTTCGTCAAAGATAGCTGAAGTATGGAGGTAGTCTCCGATTACTCTCTGCTTCATCTGGTTCAGCAGATTTTCAGCGATATCTTCAAATCCGGCCTCATGAAGGATCTTGATGATGTCGATAACTGTAGTACCCTTTTCCATCATTTCTGTTGCAGCCTTCATGTCTTCTACCTTGTTTCTTGCAGGCATGTCCTTGTAGCAGTAAGCATATGTAGCAGCTTCAACTTCTTCATCAGTGATTTCAGGAAGTCCCAGACCTTCAAATACGGCCTGCATTGCTCTTGCCGCCTTGTTTCTTACTTCGATAGCAGTTTCTTCCTTGATAGGGTTCAGTCCGCCATCTACCTGCATGTCTCTCTGCAGTGTGTAGTAGTCGTCATAGTCGTCACAGTCTTCATTTGATCCTGCGAATACGTTATCCAGGTTAGGGATTCCGCCGTAACCTGATGAGATGTAGTCAGTACCAGGCATCATTGTCATTACCAGCTTAGCACCTCTTCTGAAGTCAGAGTGAGTGAAAGCAGTATCGTTACCTGCTGCTACTTCGATGTTGAGCATTGAAGCGATCAGGTTTTCTGCAGTGATGGCTCTGAATCCGTTTGGCAGTGCAGCCATCAGCGGGATAGCGTTGATTGAACCGTTCTGGATACCCTGAACTCCGCAGGCCTTAGTCAGCATGAGACATCTGATTTCCAGATAAAGTGCAGATTTTCCTTCAGCATCTCCCATCAGTACTTCTGAACCTGTACCTGATGTGTATCTGATCTTGATGCCTCTTGATGCATATGCTGATGCCAGGAATGCTTTTGAGTAAGCAGTGTCACCACCGTCGATCAGAACCTGTTCAGTTCCGTATACTGACAGCGTTTCTGCGTATGAAGTGAATCCTCTCATACCCAGTTCCAGCTCAGTTGCTTCTTCCATTGAACACTGATTGAGGACTCCGGCTCTTCCTGCCTGTCCACCGATCATCAGTGCGATTGCGTTAAATGGAGCATATCTTGCCAGTGCGCAAGTTGTTTCAACTTCTGCAAAGCCTCTTGCACCTTCTTCAGCAGCATCCGCTGCGATCAGTACAGGGTTGTCATCCAGGTTCGTTGCGTGAGCCTGGTTAGCAGGAGTCTTTCTAGCTCTCATCTTCATCTGTGCCATCATCATTTCAACAACGTTGAGATGACTTACGATTTCTGCCAGCTTAGCAGCTGTACATGACATACAGATTTCTGTGATTTCTTCTCTAGGAACATTGATATCAACCAGCATTCTTGCGATTTCCAGAGAATCCATTGCCATAGCTTTTTCTGCGTTTTCAACTTTGATACCGTAGTCAGCGATGAACTTATCCAGTGAGTCGAAATCTTCTCTCTTGATTCCGTCCATTTCTACGATAACTCCGTTTTCAACCTTGATGCTTGGCTTAGGGTCGAATCTGGATTCCATAGTGATTAAGCCGACTTCTTCCCATTCATATGAGAATCCGTCTTTGTTGATAGGCATCTGTTCCAGCTTTTCAAATCTCTTGGACCTTTTCATTGTTTCCTCCTTCAACACATAGTAAGACCACAAACAACAGAG
>CAYTVH010000077.1:3097-7307 GCA_964441805.1 uncultured Oscillospiraceae bacterium
CCTTCTTCTAACCCACGCTTATATCTATTTTCCATGTGCAGTTTATCACGCAAAAATTTCTCGCGTGCCAATGCTCTTTCTCTAAGGATTTCCTCCTCTGTCGCTTTTCTTAATATCTCCTGTGCCATTTCTAAGTCCTTTCCTCCCCTGCGAATAAGTTCATCTACATATTCACTTCCGTTCTCATCTGCACATCTCAGATATTCCAAGCATATCTCAAGCGGCGAAAGCTCTTCAGCTTTCTTATTATCAGGATTGACCTTAGGCAGTTCTATACAACAGAGCTTAGTCTTGTCGGAGAAGATAAAGTGCTTATCTTTTTCCATAAATAAGAATTCACTTAAGAATTTATCATTCTCCTTGAATCCTTCTGAATCTATAATGCAGATGGTGATTGTTTGCTTCATTTTATCATAGTCATCACCTTTCTGCAATGATTCCCGCAGTAGTCCGCCATGATAGTAAAGCAGTCTTGACGGCATGTCTTTATCCCACAGTATCTGCATCTCTATATCTATCAATTCTCTCTTGTTCGTTTCCGCCTTGATATCGAGAATAGATTCTTTTTCATCTGTACACTCCTTGATACTGAATGGATTCTTGTACTCGATAGAAACTATCGGATCATCTTCTCTGCCCAATATTTTGTTGAGCAAGGATTTAAGTATGAATTTTGATTCTTCCGTATCGCTGCCATATACTCGCTTAAACAACACATCGTTTTTAAGACTAAGTACCGGTTTGTGCGTCCGTCAATAGTCTGATTGTAATATTTTCCCATCAAAAAACCGCCGAGTCACTTGACCCGACGGCTATTTTCATATATCCTCTACAACTTTATCTCTACTTTCTCAACGATCCCATGGAGCACCAGCTCTCCGGTACCAACAGCATCTATGCTCACCACAACAGGCTCATACCCCGGCTCAGCTGCAGTAAACACTGCCACATCACCGTTCCTGTTATAATACCTGATCCTCTGCTCAACATCAACCGTCGAAAAGCACACGATAGATCCATTATCGATATCATCCAGGCTCTCACACCTTCGAACCCGCACGACTGCACCACAAGGCACATGCGCTCCGTCCATACCTCCGTCAGCAGCCACGACTTCCATCACTCCGGCCTCACGTACCTCCTCAAGCCTCTTTCTCGGCACATCATATCCCATCAGCCAGCCTTCGGAAACATCCAGCACCCTGGCAATAGCCCGCACTTTATCCGGCTTAGGTGAGAATGCCCCGCCCAGATATTGGCTCATCGCACTCTTGCCAATGCCTGTCCTCATGCAAAGCTCCACCTGTCTGATGTCCTGCTCGTCCATGGCACGTCTAAGTCTCTTGGCAAAAGACTCCTGTTTTCTTTCAAGAATCATTTCCTGCATACTTATGCCCTTCTTCGTCTGCTTTCAATAAGCACTGCAACTATCACTGCTCCACTGGCTATCATGATCGCTATCCAAAGCACGATGTTCATATCATCGCCGGTCTTACTTTCGTCATCGGCTGTATCTCCGCTTGTCGTTCCTTCCGTACTATCATCATCGCCCGGCTTGCTAGGTTCAGTAGGCTCACTAGGTTCTGACGGATCGGTCGGCTGCGAAGGATCGGTTGGTTCTGATGGTTCGCTAGGCTCAGTAGGCTCCTGTTTATCATAAACATTAGTGAATTCCGCTTTAACGGTATACACGCCTTCAAGGTTGGTCACTACGAATTCTTCAGCCTCAGCTTCATACAGTGGGTAAACCTTCTCTATATGCAAAGCGCCCTCTGCATCCTTGCTGACTTCTACTGCAAAGCCGTATTCTCTCGCATCGTATTCTACGTCTTCGATGGATCCCTGCACTTCGCTTATGCTGAAATTATATGTTCCTTCATCAGTCAGCTGCTGCTTCAAGTGGGCTGACATGTCAAACGATGTATTATCATTATCTACATCAGCAGTGCCGACCTGCACCCATTGCTCTTCCTGCATAGGATCATCAATCGATTTGAGCAGCTTAAACGAGAAGACCTCATCTTCCCAATTCTTGCCTTCAAACACCTTCTCACCAACAAGCTCTATATCAAGCTGATGCTCCGGCGTCTGTACAGGCACGAAAGTATTCTTGATCTCATCAGTCTTATCAGTCAGGTACGCTATAGTCGCCTGCGCCGAAACCCCAAACATCAAAAACAAAGTCAGCAGCAAAGCCGTTATCTTATATCTCTTATTCAGTTTTGCCGCCTCCTTTCGTTCAACGATTTATCTAAATAACTAATTTGAATTTATCCATGGATGATTGTCTGCGGTGATCGAATTATTGTCGAAGTTTATTTTATCTAATGTTGCTTGAGATACGATCCTTATTTCAAAATCTTCACCAAGACTTGCAATCTGTTCACTTGTCACCCAATATTTGTAACCTATGTCTTTTAAGCTACATGCTGTAATCTCGTCATTATTCAATGCGTTCTTATATGTAACAGTTACCATATAATACTTATGGCCATCAATTATAATATCGATGCAACCCGAATACTCCCATTCATTACCGTAATTAAATCCGGTATGGATATCCTCCCAACCAAGTGCACCTGCTTCAAATGCAAATATAGTTCGCACATATACAGCTTCGTATCCATCGTTTCGCACTTGAATCGCTTTAGCCATAGCCCCTGTACCATCAGCTTTTACTGTTGGAACCAACTTGATATCCTCGTGGAGTACACCAACATCTTCACCATCAATGTCGTCAACAGCATTGCCGTTTATCAGGTTAGTTATCTCAGGTTCTGTATCACTTATAGTTTGAGAACCATCCGAATTAGCAGCAGCTATACAAGTCGTTATTAAAATTGTCAGTATACACAACAGTGTAACAATTTTATTCTTCATATCTTTTACCTTGATTTAGGAGCATTATTGCTTATTGCCATTTGAGGCTATATTGTTTTATGTATATCGCCCTTGTTGTTAGCTCAATATACATAAACACTTATGGTTATCATGCTAAAATCGAATAAAATCCAGCATTTTAAAGCTATATTAAGCTACTTTCTGCTGTATGGACACTTTCTCCAGCTTCGATTTATGTAGATATGCGTTCTTAAATGTCATATATACATAAAACCCCATATTATGTGAGTATTAAACACCCAAACATGTTTGTTTTAACTATCGGCATTCAAAGGGCACTGCACCGCTTCATTCAGCGCAATCCGGCCTTCGGCGAAATGCCCTTTGAAAGCCGCCCCGCTAGGGGGCAGCCAAAGCAATCAGTTTATTTATTAGCCTTATACAGCACCTTTGATGTACCATCTGCAAGCCACTGCAGTACGTCATATTCAAATGTTCCGCCATTGATATTAAGAGTAGGCACGTCGCCCTTATATCCTGCTCCGATAGATACAGTTCCGCCTAAGAATTTGCCGCCATTGATTGTGATATTTGTATTAGCATGGCTGTTTCCAAATGAATAAGTGTAAAGGACATCATTGTCAGCACTAGAAGAATCTTTTGTTGACTGGAGTTTTCCTCCATTTATAACAACTTCAATATTTGGAGCTGCAGAAGCATCGCTGCCTGGTAATTGAATCCATGCAGGTGTTTTAGCTTCAATAACACCACTGTTCATAACGAACTTAACATTATCTTGGTTATATTTTGCAACACGTAATGCACAACGATCGCCTATTAAAGTACCTCCGTTAAGCACGAATTCACCATGGTTATCTACAGCATAACTTGCTCCACCTTCACTACCATTAGTAACTGTAACGCCTTCACCTATTACTAATCTTCCTGTATTAGTAATAGTGTTGGTAGCATATGCAGGTATTGTACTCATGTCTGGGTTACCTGCTGTAAATGAAATTGTTCCTTTGCCTTCAATTTCTAATGAACCCTTGTTATTTATGATTGCAGATGCGCCACTGTTACTTACAGCATAACTTAAATCATTTCCGTTAAGATCGATTTTAACATTTTCATTTGCCGGTACTGTCATAGTGCTTGATACAGTAATATCTTCTGTCAGATACACATTTTCTCCCGCTGCCAGAGCATCTGCTAATTCATCAGCTGTTTCTACTTCTACAGGAGCCTGCATTCCGCCGAACCATTTCTGTACATTAGCTTCATTAGCTTCACCAAAACCAGCTTTTAATGCAGTTGCTGCGTCAGCAAAACCTTCAGCCTGTACAGCCTGTGACAGAACTAAAATGTC
>CAYTVH010000078.1:0-5505 GCA_964441805.1 uncultured Oscillospiraceae bacterium
GACGGAGTGATACACTTTGCAGCAAGTTCATTGGTGGCGGAGAGCATGACTGACCCTTTGAAATACTACAACAATAATCTCTATGGAACTATGGTGCTTCTTGAGTCAATGGTGGACAATGGCATCCGTAATTTAGTGTTTTCATCTACGGCCGCAGTCTACGGCGAGCCGGAACATACTCCGATAGTGGAGACGGATCGTACTCAACCGACCAATGTGTACGGCGAGACCAAGCTTGCCATGGAGAAGATGATCGGCTGGACGGCCCGGGCCCACGGACTTAAATACGTGGCGCTGAGATATTTCAATGCCTGCGGTGCGTACGATGCTGACGGCAGCAGGACACAAGGTTCTGACGGCTGCCGCCGGTCTGGCTTTGCCCCTATCGGCGAGGCCCATGACCCCGAAACTCATCTCATACCGCTGGTGCTGCAGGTACCGGGCGGCAAGAGGGAGTCGATCTCGGTATTCGGAGACGATTACCCGACCAAGGACGGCACGTGCATAAGAGACTATATCCATGTGACCGATCTGGCGAAGGCACATATCCTTGCCATGGAGTATCTTGCAGGCGTCGGCGACAGCGATGTATTCAATCTGGGCAACGGTAAAGGTTTCTCAGTTGCTGAGATCGTAGACCGCGCCCGCCTCGTTACAGGTCATCCTATCCCTGCGGTCGTCGAGCCTCGAAGAACCGGCGATCCGGCAGTGCTGATCGCATCCAACGAAAAGGCAAAGAAAGTGCTGGGATGGCAGCCGGAATATACCGATATAGAAGATATCATTCGAACTGCGTGGCAGTGGCATAAACAGCAAGAATAGCCAGGAACTCAGAGGTTCCCGGCTTTTTCTTTAGTTCATGCATCGCCATTTCAGATAGCAGCTGAGGATTTCTAGCCCAAGCTATGCTGCAGACTTTAGCTATGTTTTTTCTCACAGAGTCGACATTTGTGCCATATTTTTTCGCCACATCAGGATACAGCCACTTTGTCACCAGCTGCAGCCTCTCCGGATCGTTCACAGCCAGCTCGACGGCATATCTTGTATAGTGAAACCCGCTGTAGTTGGCGGTGATGCCAAGCCGGCATAGGGTGCGTACGATCACTCCGATATCACCTCCCAGATCTCAGCAATGAGGGAGGCGATCTTGTCGCTTTTCTCAGGAGGAAGCTCCGAAAGCCAGCAGCCTGCCCTTTTGATTTGCTTGAGGACGATCAGCTTGTTGGGAAGGTCAGCATCGCTTACCAGCATATCCAGACTGATGCCCAGACCCTTTGATATGCGAATGACTGTATCTAGAGTAGTGTTACCTTCCTTAATCACATTTCTCAATGTCGCTTCAGGGATGTCCAGCTCATTGGATAGCTCTTTCATCGTCAGATCTTTAGTCGTCTTATAGCTTCTTAGATTTCGTGCCAGATGATTGTATTCTTCCATGTTCATACTCCTTTTTATATATGTCTTACTTTAAATGCCTGTCTATAGAATAATCCATAAACATGAACTTACGGAGTATAAGAATTGGTACTTATGGTGCAAGATTTGGTCGAAACGTAGAAAGTATACAGTTTCATCGAAAGGGATTGATATTTTACACACGTATGGATATAATAAAAATGTGATAATATACACGTATAATCCTATAATTATGTGAGAAAGGCGGTAATTATGGAACGTTTTATTATAAAAAAACTTTGTGAGTGGAAAGAATCTCCTTACAGGAAACCTTTGATATTAAAAGGGGTGCGTCAGGTCGGGAAAACATGGATACTTAAGGAATTTGGGAAACGATATTATAAGAATACTGCTTATTTCAACTTTGATGAGAATCGTGAGTATAAACAGTTTTTTGAAACGACTAAAGATGTGGATAGGATATTGCAGAATCTTATGCTTGCAAGCGGCCAGAAGATCGTTCCCGGAGATACCTTGATTATTTTTGATGAGATACAGGATTGTCCCGAAGTAATCAATTCACTTAAATATTTCTGTGAGAACGCTCCTGAATATCACGTAGCATGTGCGGGATCACTGCTGGGGATCGCATTGGCGCAGCCGGCATCTTTTCCTGTTGGCAAAGTGAATTTCATGCAGATAGATCCTATGACTTTCACAGAATTCCTTATAGCTAACGGGGATGAAAACCTGGCCGCGTACTTAGATGCGGTAAGCGATATCGAGCCTTTGCCTGATGCGTTCTTCAATCCGTTATGTGAGAAATTGAAGATGTATTACGTTACAGGAGGCATGCCGGAATCGGTGCTTATGTGGACGGAAGCTAGGGATGTCGATGCGATGCAGGCAGCATTGTCAGATATCATCGGTGCATACGAACGTGATTTCGCAAAGCATCCTAACACAAGTGAATTCCCTAAAATATCGATGATATGGAAGTCTATACCATCACAGCTTGCCAGAGAGAACAAAAAGTTTCTTTACAAAGTAGTCAAAGAAGGCGCGAGGGCCAGAGAATATGAAAGTGCACTTCAGTGGCTGGCAGATGCGAGGCTGATACACAAAGTATATCGAAGCAGTGCACCTAAGCTGCCTGTTTCAGCGTATGATGATTTATCGGCATTTAAGATCTACCTTGTGGATGTGGGGCTGCTGCGTCGTCTGGCTCTTTTGGCACCTACAGCATTTGGCGAGGGAAACCGTCTGTTTACAGAGTTCAAAGGTGCTTTGACCGAAAACTACGTACTTCAAACCTTGTTAACACAGTTCGAGGTCACTCCGAGGTATTGGAGCCAAAATAATCCGCCGTACGAAGTGGATTTTCTGATCCAGCATGACAACGATATTTTTCCTGTGGAAGTCAAGGCGGATGCGAATGTCAATAGCAGAAGTCTTAGGAAGTTCAAGGAGATTTTTGGTGAGGAAGTAAAACTTAGGATAAGATTTTCTCTAGACAATTTGAAGCTGGATGATGACGTATTGAATATCCCTCTCTTTATGGCTGACCATACGACAAAACTTATCGAGATGGCATTAAAGAAACAGGGCAGGTGATTTGAATGATAAAGGAAAAATATTTCAAATATTTCGGAACTGATCCAACAGCCCTTATCTCTGCACCCGGCCGCAGCGAGCTGGGCGGTAATCACACAGATCATCAGAACGGACAGGTGCTTGCTGCGGCAGTGGGTCTATACATAACTGCTGCCGCATCGCCAAGCGATGATGCGATAGAAATCTATTCGGAAGGCTGGGGCCACGTAAGAGTAGACATCTCTGATCTCTCTAAAAGAGAAGATGAGGTCGGCACTACTGCAGCTCTCGTTCGAGGCGTCTTGGCAGGTCTTAAAGATCAGGGCTTCAAAGTCGGCGGTTTCAAGGCGTATATCCATAGCGATGTGCCGATGGGATCCGGGCTTTCTTCATCGGCTGCTTTCGAAGTGCTGATAGGGCGTATCGTTTCGGGTCTGTATAACGAGGACAGTATCTCGCCCGTGGAGCTTGCTCAGATAGGACAGTTCGCCGAAAACGAATACTTTGGCAAGCCGTGCGGTCTTATGGATCAGATGGCCTGCGCCTTTGGAAGCATCCTGTACATCGACTTCGCATATGACGGATGCCCTATAATAGAAGAAATAGATTTTGATTTCGCAGGAAGCGGTTACAGCTTATGCATAACCAATACCGGCGGATCCCATGCGGACCTGACCGATGAATATGCCGCAGTGACCGCAGAGATGAAGGCCGTTGCCCGGCTGTTCGGCCGCGAAAAGCTCAGAGGTGTAACGACAGAAATGCTCCTTGAAAGAGCCGCAGAGATCAGGGAAAAAGCAGGAGACAGAGCTTTCTTAAGGGCACTGCACTTTGCAGGAGAAACAGTAAGGGCAAGGGCAGAAGCGGAAGCTCTTAAAGACGGAAACTTCGAAGAGTTCTTAAGACTTGTGAAGGAGTCAGGCGACTCGTCGTATAAGCTGCTGCAGAATGTTTATGTAAGTGGCGAGCAGCCTATAGCGGTAGCCCTGGCAGTCAGCGAGACTGTTCTCGGAGATGACGGCGTTTGCAGAGTCCACGGTGGTGGCTTTGCAGGAACCATACAGGCATTCGTTAAGAATGAAGCAGTTGATAGATACAAAGATGCCATGGACAAGCTGCTGGGCGATGGCGCGTGCCGAGTGCTGAACTTGCTCGGCGGAGGAGAGAGATAAAGATGAGTAAACCCGGAAAGAAATTTTGGATAGCATTGGTGCTCTTTGGGCTTGTGGGCCAGGTGGCATGGGTCGTGGAGAACATGTACCTTAACGTGTTCATTTACAAGATGTTCCATGCATCGGCGGCGCAGATCGCCATGATGGTAAGTGCCAGTGCAGTGGCGGCGGCGGTGACTACGATTTTGATGGGAGCGTTGTCGGACCGCGTAGGTAAGCGTAAGATATTCATATGCGGAGGCTATCTTGTTTGGGGTGTGACCATAATGGCGTTCGGCCTTGTGAGGATGGATGTGCTGACACCGATGTTTGGCGGAGTGGCGGAAGCTGCAGCGGCAGGGGTGAGTATCGTGATCATCCTGGACTGTGTGATGACATTCTTCGGTTCCACTGCCAACGATGCGGCGTACAATGCGTGGCTCACAGACTCGGGAAATGAGACCAACAGAGGTAAGATCGAAGGTATCAATGCCATGATGCCGCTGGTTGCCATACTTGTGGTGTTTGGCGGGTTCATGGGATTCGATCTGGATGTTCCCGCGAGCTGGACTGTGATATTCATGATCATCGGTATCGTGGTGCTGGTGATTGGAGTTGCCGGATTCTTTCTTGTACAGGATGTGGATATTTCCGACGCGGACGGGATCGTTGATGGTGCTGCCGGTGCCGGCGGCAAGCCATCGTACATAGACAATGTATGCTACAGCTTCAGACCGTCTGTTATGATGGAAAACAAGCTGCTCTACGCGGTGATCGGAGCTTTTGCAGTATTCAATATTTCCATACAGGTATTCATGCCGTATCTGATCGTGTACTATGAACAGTCCCTGCAGATGAGCGGATATGTTTTGATCCTGGCACCGGCTGTAATACTGGCGGCAGTGTTTACGGCTGTTTATGGCAGGCTGTACGATCAGCTGGGATTCAAAATGAGCATAGTGCCGGTGATGATAATACTGGCGCTGGGATATATAGTGCTGTTCTGCTTTAAGGCGACTGTGCCGGTGTTCATCGGTTCAGTTTTGATGATGTGTGGTTATCTGTCAGGGATGGCAGTGTTCGGCGCCATGATCAGATCCAAGATACCCCATCACATGGCAGGACGTTTCCAGGGGATCCGTATCATCGGTCAGGTGCTGATACCGGGAGTTATCGGCCCTGCTATCGGTGCTTTCGTGCTGCGGGATGCTGAGCAGATCGCCAATAACGACGGTACTTTTTCGTTCCTGCCTGATGAAGGTATATTTATGGCAGCGCTGTTGGTGTTGGTTGTATTGGCAGTATGTGTATACGGCATATTCGTGATGATGCGCAGAGGGCATTATGATCTGCTGACCGAGGCCGG
>CAYTVH010000078.1:5605-7239 GCA_964441805.1 uncultured Oscillospiraceae bacterium
CAGATGAAACGCGACAAATACATGATCATCAAAGACGGCTGGACTTTGAACGGTAAACCCATAAGAATGCCGTTCCCGCCCCAGGCGCTGCTTTCGGGATTCGGCAGCAAAGTGGGCGACGAGCTTACATACGAAACGACTTTCAGCGTGCCTGAAGACTTTACGAAAGAGCGGATTTTGCTCAACTTCGGAGCAGTGGATCAAGAAGCGGAGGTTTGGGTGAACGGCAAACTTGCCGGAAAACACCAAGGCGGATACCTGCCGTTTTCCATAGATATAACTGAGCTTGTGCGAGACGAAGAGGCCGCCGCTTCCGGCGATACCGGAGCGAATACTCTGATCGTCAAAGCCACCGACAAACTGGATAAAACCTACCCTTACGGCAAGCAGACCAAGAAACGCGGCGGTATGTGGTACACCCCTGTCAGCGGGATCTGGCAGCCCGTCTGGATCGAAAATGTTCCGTCAGATTACATAGTAAGCATCAGGATGACCCCTGACCTTGAAGGCGTAGACGTAGTGCTGGAGATGTCAAGCGGAGCTTTGCACAGAGAAAGGCTGGAACCGGCTGAGAAGCGCCTTTGGACCTGCGATGACCCATTTCTCCATTATGGGGAAATAACGGCGGGAGAGGACAGAATAGAGGTCTATTACGCCCTTAGAACAGTAGACATCAGAGAGATCGACGGCGTTCAGAGAGTTTGCCTCAACGGCGAGCCTGTGTTCTGGCATGGAGTGCTGGATCAGGGGTATTACAGCGACGGACTGTTCCTGCCGGCAGAGCCTGAAGAGTACGAGCGCGATGTGCTTCGCATGAAGGAGCTGGGCTTCAATATGCTGCGAAAACATATCAAGATCGAGCCGGAGTGGTTCTACTATTACTGCGACAAACACGGCATGCTGGTGATGCAGGACATGGTCAACAACGGAGCATATTCATTTGTTAAGGATACGGCCCTGCCGACTGTAGGTATGAAGAAAAAGAATGACAGGAGCGGACTTGGCGAAAGTGGCGCAAGCCGCGGCGACAGCGCCCGCAAAGAATTCTTCATCCAACATTCCCACGACACCGTGCAGCATTTGTATAACCATCCTTGCATCGTGGCATGGACCATCTTCAACGAAGGCTGGGGCCAGTTCGAAAGCGACTACATGTATGAGATGATCCGCGAAATCGATTCGACTCGTCTGATCGATTCCACATCCGGATGGTTTGCCCAGGAAAAGAGCGACTTCGACAGTGAGCACGTATACTTCAAGGCCGTGCCGCAGACTGACGGTCCGCGTATCGGTAAGCGTCCGCTGCTCATGTCGGAATGCGGCGGATACACTCGCCTTGTGGACGGCCACCATTACAGCAAATACGCGGCTTACGGCTACGGCGGGGCGGAAGGTGAGGACGACCTTACGGAGATGATCGCGGACATGTATGATAAGATGATAATCCCCGGAATTCCTGACGGCATATGCGGCTGTATCTACACACAGCTCAGCGATGTGGAAGACGAAGTCAACGGCCTTTACACATACGACCGCAAAGTCTGCAAGGTGGATAAAGCTGCGATGGCAGATCTGGCCTCAAAAATATACGGGAAATTATAGTTTTATGTATATTTCCTGTTTCAGATCGTCAA
>CAYTVH010000079.1:0-7224 GCA_964441805.1 uncultured Oscillospiraceae bacterium
ACTTGAAAATCAGCCTCTAGTCAAGGTTGGCAGGTTGTGATACACTGTTAATATGAAAATATTAGTAATAGGTGATACCCACGGAAAACTGAATAAAGTAAGGGACATTTTCCCTAAGCTGAAAAACATAGACCTGATCCTTCATACGGGAGATCATTTCAGTGATGCGCAGAAATTATCTGATGAATTCCATATCCCTGCGGTGGCAGTCAAGGGCAACTGCGACGGTGCAGCAAGCAGCAACGACTTCGAGATCATCGAAACAGAATACGGCAAGCTTCTTCTTACCCACGGGCACATGGAAAACGTAAAGTATGATCTGACTTCACTGATGTACAAGGCTATGGAAAATGGATGCAAAGCGGCCATCTATGGCCATACCCATCAGGCGCATATAGACGAAGCAGGCGGAATACGTTTCATCAATCCGGGAAGCCTGACACTTCCTCGCGACGGAAGTGAAGGTTCATATGCCATCATCAGGACCGATGAAGGAAGCCTGGATGCAGCTATCGTATATTATTCCACCATCATGGGAAAACCAAAAAAGCCCAAAGCCGGATATATCAAAAGCCTGCTCAATTACAGCGACAGGTTTTAGTGATGATATCATCGCAGCCGGATCATCGATCACATTAAAAAGGGATGTATCTTTTGATACATCCCGATTTTGTTTTCTTTTATTCTTACTGCGCACACCGATCACATGAACAATGTCTTAAGGAATACAAATACGAATAAAGCTATGTACACCAGTGTTATGAGCAATACTGCCAGTTTGAGTATCTTGACAAGCTTACTGTCTGTACCGGCTTCCTTACCCTTGTTGTAGCTTCTGAGTGTGAATATAAATACGGCTATACCGAATATCAATGCTAAAATAAGTATTATCATTTCTGTGCCCTTTCCACATTAGTTTTTATCATGATACCATATTTTCGTATATTCGTCCAGTGAATAATATGCGAGCAAATCACCTGCCGGCTACCTGTCGCGTTCCTTGACCGTATCCACGTTCATATATACAGATGCACCTGTGGCAACTATCTTGCCGGTGTTTTTGCTTACGGCTTCACAGGTCAGCTGGGTTATTCTCCTGCCTGCCGCAACAGCCTTGGCCGTCACCAGCAGCGTGTCCCCCACTTCTGCAGGTCTGACGTATTTCACGTCGAGGCTTATGGTCGGTGCAAAGTTCTCCCCTGCATAAAACCTGGCCAGCGCAGCTATGGTCATATCAAAAGCTGAGCATATGATCCCGCCGTGGAGCTTGCCCACTCTGTTGGCCTGCCATGGCTGTACAGGGAAGGCAAAAGTGATGGTCTTATCTTCGTACGAGCACCCCGCCGCCTCAGACTTCATCATCCCGTTGATCAGATCCTTCTGAACGACGTTGTTCTCATGAAGTGTTTTCTCAACGTGGGCCTCCAGGCGTTTCTGGTCATCATCGTACAGCCCGGCTTCGCGGGCGATCGATTCATAAAAATCCATGACAATCTCCTTCCTAACGGAACTATAGTTTCCTGCAGCCCCTTTGATAGTACGCTTCCTTTTCATCGGCAGGTACCATGTTGCCGCCTGTGGCCCAGACGATATGTATGGAATTCTCGTCCGGAAGCGGGAAGCCTGCTGATGCAGTGCCCTTTGGATCGCAGAGATATCTGAGACCTTCGAAGGCTGCACATGCAGAAGGCTCGATGAATATACCTTCGCTGTCCTGCAGCACCGCCAGGTACGGATAGAGTTTCTCATCATCCACAGTGAAACATCCTGTCAGCTCTTTTTCCATGATGTCTGAAACCAGCGCGGACGCTCTGCCAACTGCCAGACCGTCGGCTTCAGTCTTACCGTCTATTCCTATGTCACCAACGGCGATCTTGTTTTTGAGTCCTGATACGAGTCCCAAAGTCATGCAAGGGGCGTGGGTCGGCTCTGCAAAGAAGCAGTAGGCGTTTTCTCCCAAATATCTGCGTATGCCCCATGTGACTCCGCCCGGTGCTCCACCTACTCCGCAAGGGAGATATACGTAAAGCCTGTGGTCTTCATCTATGGTTATTCCCAGATCATCCAGCTGCTTCTTCAGGCGTTTACCGGCAACGGAATAGCCTTCAAAAAGATCCGATGAGTTTTCGTCGTCTACGAAATGGCATGCGGGATCAGCTTCCGCTTCCCTTCTGCCCTGTGCCACTGCTGCTTCATAATCATCCGGGTATTCCACCACTTTGACGCCTTTTGATCTGAGCATATCCTTCTTCCACCGGCGAGCATCTGCTGACATGTGTACTGTCACCTCGAAACCTATGGTCGCACTGATGATACCTATACTTAGTCCAAGATTTCCTGTGGAACCTACTGCCACTTTATATTTGGAAAATATCTTTCGGTACTTGTCGTCGGACAGCACGGAATAATCGTCTTCCCGGGTGAGTCCGCCTTCTTCCATGGCGATCTTCTCTGCCAGCTTCAGCACTTCATATATGCCTCCTCTTGCCTTGATAGATCCGGAAACCGGAAGGTGGCTGTCGCACTTTAAGAAGAGTCTTCCCTTGATATCGAGTGCATCGATGCGGTCATCCTTCGGAGCAGTCAGGGCCTCCTTCATCCCTGTTATCTCCTTCAGTTCCGACTCGATTATACCATCTTTGACATCGGCAAACATCTTTTCTATGAATGGCGCAAAGCGCAGAAGACGTGCTTCGCCCGCCTCTATATCCACGCCGGCGATAGGAGAACCCTGCGGCTCGCCGCCGGGCTGCGGCTTTGCATATGGGTTTACCCAGAAAATCTCTTTGCAATCTGCTATGTCCCCTATGAGAGGGTTGTTTTCAATCAATTTCTTCATATCCATAAGTCAATAATACTATAGCTCGCCTTAACAATCAAATAAAAGTGTGGTAAAATATATGGCGTTGTTATTGAGAATTTATGTAATAGCAGGTGGAAAATGAAGAATGCAAAACTGATCGGTACGCTGGCCATAATCGGAGCGACTCTCTGCTACGGACTGGTGCCTGCGCTGTCATTCATGGCCTTTGACACGGGGCTGGTGTCCGAGACTATATTGTTCAACAAATTCCTGTACGCGGCCATCATCATGTGGGCGTACATATTCATCAAAAAAATACCGTTCAAGCTTAGCCGCGAGCAGATAGTGCCTATGATCGTCGTGGTTCTGGCATATGCGGGGATAGCCATCACGCTGTATCTGGCATTTGAGAACATCAGCGGCTCGCTGGCAACCATCATCGAGTTCACATTCCCTGCCATGGTCATCGCGGTTGAAATGATCCGCGGCCGCGAGCCGGTGCGTGCCGTGAAGATCATAGCTGTTATCCTGTCAATGATCGGGCTCTGTCTGGTAGTCTGGTCACCGGACATGGAAGTGAAGATGATCGGTGTCATATTCGCCTTGCTGTGCGCGGTATGTTACGTATTCTATACCATCGGGCTTGCTCACCCGGCGCTTAACGGAGTCAACTCTTTCGTGACTGCAGGCTACGTGATGGTTACATCGGCAGTGATCAACTTCGTAAGATGCGGTTTCAGCGATGCTCCGATGTTCAGCCACGGAACTGATCAGCTGTTTTTCGTTCTGATGCTGGCCATCGTCAATGCATTCCTGGCCATCATGCTGTTCTGCCTGGGTGTGAAACTTATCGGACCGACCAATGCGTCCATAATCAATACTGCAGAACCTGTATGCGCCTGCGTGTTTGGATATTTCCTTGTGGGCGATGCCATCACCAAGTTCATGGTGATCGGCGGTTTCCTGGTGGTGCTGGCAGTGCTGCTGACCAACCTGCCGGATAAGAGGTCTTCGAATAAGAGTGAGAAGCTGACGGATACCGAAAATCAATAATGGGACCAATAAAAAATTGTGCAAATCGAGGTCTTAAGCCCATCGCTTTGCACAATTTGTTTTTTCTAGAGAAGGTGCTTTCTCATTTCTTCCGGAGTCATCGGGAACGCATATGAGATAGGTATGTCAAAGATGGTCTTGCATCCGCTCTGACCCTCCTTCACCATTCTGTGTACTGCTCTTGCGTATGCCACTATGACGCTGGATGTGAATTCAGGATTTGAATCCAGGGATAATTTGAATTCACAGATGGAGTTGTTTTCTTCCTCCCATCCGGTCTTTCCCGAACGGATAACGAATCCGCCGTGGGGAAGTCCGGAATGTTCTGCCTTCATTTCTTCCTCGCTGATGAAGTGGACTGTTGTATCGTAGTCTGCAAAATATGCCGGCATTGTCACGATTTCCTGTTCGATCTTCGCTTTATCAGCGCCGTCTTCAGCCACTACGAAACACTGCCTTGTATGTTTTTCCCTTGTGGAAAGCTCAGGATTATCCCCTGCCCTTACGGCGTCCAGTGCCTTTTCCACGGGGATGGTATACTGTCTTGCATCCTTTACGCCATCGATCCTTCTGATGGCATCGGAATGGCCCTGGCTGACGCCTTTGCCCCAGAACGTGTAGTTTTCGCCCTTTGGAAGGACTGCTGTCATGATGACTCTATTGAGGGAGAACAGGCCCGGATCCCATCCGAATGAAATGAATGCAGTCTTGCCGCTTTCCTTGGCTGCCGCATCTACTGCCGCAAAGTGCTCAGGAATCTTGGAATGGTTATCGAAGGAGTCGATAACGTTGTACATCTTGGCGTACTTGGGAGTCTGCTCAGGCAAGTCTGTAGCACTGCCTCCGCAAAGGATCAGCACATCGATATCCTGCGGGGTTTCCAGCTCGTCTACATGATATACTTTAACGTCGCTTGAAAGGGGCTTGATGGACCCAGGGTCTCTTCTGGTGTAGATGGCTGCAACTTCCATGTCGTCGTTCTGCTTGACTGCACATTCTACGCCCTTGCCCAGGTTGCCGTATCCGAGTATTCCGATTTTAATTTTATCCATTTTTATCTCCAATCTTGATTTAAATTACCATAGTTATAATCGGGGCAACGTATTACAGCCCCATGGTGAGTCCTTGTATGTAGATTTCCATATACCTTGCTCCTTACATGCTGAACTGCCGGATCGGTTCTGTCACGATATCCATGTTTGAAATATCCATATCCATCAGTGAAATGTTAGGTACTCCTGCCATGGCCGTGAACTGTCTGATCGTTTCATTGCACATAGGGAATATCCTGTTGAAAACTTCCATATGGATCTGCTGCTCTGTATTGATATCATAATCTGCTTCATAGATGTTGAAGAAGCTCTTTGAGCAGTAATTGATGCTCAGCTGATTTGGGTCAGGCTGTGAGAACACCTCGATCAGGAATTCTCCGATACATGACTCACCGTCATCGGAGAAATAAACAGTGAAATTGGCATTTGTCTGCAGTTCGATTTCTGTGTCATCTTCAATGTTCTTTCTCATACTCAGTTCAGTGATCTCTGTTCCTATGTATTCTAATCTCATACTTATTACCTCTCTGTTTTTTCTTATATCTGTATTATTAGTTAAAGAGAGGGATAAGTCAATGTTTTGTTTTTGACTTGTTCACAAAGTATCTTTGCTCGTCATTTTTCCAACAGGTATGTTTTGACTGCCACTTGCTCTCCAACGACATTTCTAATAAAATCCTGTTTATTTCCCTGCGTCGTGCCACAGTTGTACTCTTCCAGAAGCTTCAGACCCGCATTTTTAAACGACTCGTAGAACTTTTTGGTTTTCATGTCCTCCGGTCTGAATTCCGGCTGGTCGGCGGACGGCACCATTATGATGGACGGCGATGTTCTTTTTTGAAGTTTTCAAGGCTCTTGGGTGCCAGGGTATAGTCTATAAACAAACCTGTAACAACACCACCATTTTTAAGAATAGGTGAAATATCTTCAAACAAGTTTTTACCGTAAGTAAATATGTAATTGCTGCTGGAAAAATCATCTACATATAAATCTACCGTTCCTTTTTTGATCGGCACTTCTCCCAGCTCTCCTGCAATATACAAAATTTTCTTCCCGGATCCGGCAAAATATCTTTGGAGCTTCTGCAGTTTTTTGGTGGATACATCTACTATGATATACAGAGTATCGTCAGATAAGGCATCTAAATGTTTAAGCATGCAGTTATATGAAAACGGTCCTGCCATGATATATTTAAAAACCTGTTGGTCTGATGTGATACTTTGATACATCCATAAATGTGCTCTGTCTATGATCGTTCTGAACGCAGGGCTAAAATCATCCGTTATTGCTAAAATAGAATCTATATTTTCAAAAGCTTTAAACGGAGTGCCCTCACTGCTTCCTTTACAAACCACCATACCGTTTTGTATAGACGTACTGTATCCGCAGCTGCACTTTAAATTGCCCCTAATAATTCCGCTCTCTCCAATGTCCGCGTTTTTCAACGGAAGCATTTTATTACAGACGGGGCAGGCTAATATATTAAGTGATTCTACAGGTATGTTCATTTTCTCTATGGTGCTGTTTTCATCGACCTTCTTATAATAATCATCCACTTCATCATGTATCAGTTTTATGGTTTCTTCCCGTTCCTGTATCTCTGCACATATTTGTCGCTCTTTTTTATTAAAAAGCTGCAAAAACTCCTCATTTACCGCATCATCTGTCAAATTGGTCGTATTTTCATAATAACAAAGGACTTCTATCTCTTCCAAGGAGAACCTGCACTTTTTATACTTCATGATCTTGTCCATTTGCTCTATACATTTCTCATCAAAGATATAAAGTCCATTGACCCGCTTAGGAGTTATTAATGCCTTATCGATATAAAATCGTATTGCACTGGCATTTATACCATATTTTTTTGCAAATTCACCGATCTTCATAATAATCCCTCCATTCCTCTTGTTCCACATTATATTATTCTTTTTTCCTCATTTCAATCAACAGAATCCGAGATTGTCCTTTTGCTAAACTGTAAAGCTTGGTTTATACATCATCAACAGCGTCAAGTTTTTCATCCTATTTGGGAAAATAGCATATTGAAGTAAATCCATATTGAATCGATATAATTCTATATGGAATATTATTGATCACTAAAAAGGAGGTATTAATTTATGGCTGTTATTACACAAACAGAACGAGACGGCCTGTTTGAATTGACAGATGCGGCTCGTGCGGAACTGGTGTCTTCCAAGTATTACAATGAAGACCTGGCTCCTACATCAGTTTCACAGAGAAACTGGACTACATACAGCATAACTATGCTGTGGGTGGGTATGGCTATCTGTATCCCATCATTATCACTGGCTTCCG
>CAYTVH010000080.1:0-7050 GCA_964441805.1 uncultured Oscillospiraceae bacterium
GTTCGTCGGCTTTGCGAAGAAACTCTGCATCAGTTTTGAACCTTATATTCTGATTGGTCTGAAATGTAAATCCCATTATTCTTAAACTCCTGTAATCTGACGGATCCCTTATATATCTCATCATCCAGAGCGCTGTCTGACTGCCTGCTTATACGGCGGTATTCCTTGGGCGTCATGTTGTGCGTCTGCTTAAAGACGCGTATAAATGCGGTCGCGCTCTCGTATCCGATTTTGTCACCGATATCTTCCATGTTCAGAGGGGTAGAGCTCAGAAGGATCTCCGCGCGATGCATCCGTACATCTCTTACAAGCTGCGTGAAGCTCTTGCCGGTAACAGAGCGTATCATCCTTGAACAGTGCTCTTCGGTATAATGAAAAGCCTGAGAAACTGATGCAAGTGTGACATCACTGCTGTGCTCATTGATATAACTCAGCACCCTTAACCAGACGCTGTCAGGCGGTATCCGGATCCCGGCATCGGTCTCGTGCTGTGGGTTCCCGTAGCGCCTCACCAGCCTGGCAAGAAAGATGCTGGTCAGGTGCTGAAGAATACGGGATGCAAGGTGATCCTCGTGTTTCTCTTCTTCCATTATTGCCAGCAGCGATTCTATGAGATCCTCATCTTCGAACTGAAAAGTCAGAGCCATGATCTTATTGGCCGTATACAGATTGCTGAGGAAGAAATCCGTAACACAGCTTGGTGTCTGTATGTCTGACAGGAAGAACTCATCGAATGTCGAGCGCTGGATCATTAGATTCAGAACGATACTGTCGTCAAACACTCCGATGGCATGCTTGGTATATGGCGATATCATGCAGAATGTTCCCTGTGGCAGTTGCTGGAACTTACCGTTGATCTCATGATAACAGCTTCCGGAGAGCACATAGAAAGATTCAAAGTACTCGTGAGCGTGGTTGTATATCGGAGAGTAGCGGCTGTGTTTCTGGACCCAGATGTTCCTGTTGGTATCCATGCTGAAAAAGCGGTCCTCAGTCTGCATGGAAAAATCCGCTTCAAAAAGCTCTGGACATATAAGCTTTCGCTCCCTTATCTCTTCCGGGGAGTATCTGGAAAGGAAGGCTGCAAGGTCATCAGGGGACTTCCTGGCATAGTAATAATCCCTGTAGAACAGCTCATCCTCATTATATGTATATATTTCTCTCAGAACAGCATCATAATTGCCCATAGTAACATCCGATCTGAATTTATCCGTCAATCTTCGGTATTTTGAATATACCGTTTTTGATTTTGTTTGTCTACACCGCGAGAACAAACAAGTCGTATTATCAACATGATATCAAAATCGGTTGATTTTATGTGTCATGTACTGAAATTGTTACAGACTACACAGTGTTTTAAAATGAATACAAAATTTAAGGTTCAAGTCTCCTCACCTGAGACAGGAAGAATTATTTGAGAAGGAGGAAAGCCATGGGATTCAAAGGCCCTTTTATTTCAGAAATAGCTCCGGATACCTATGCAATCAATGAATTCGGGCTGAGTGCGATGTATCTGGTCGTAGGAACCGAAAAAGCAATGCTGATCGACACTGCCTGCGGATTGAGTGATCTCAAGTCGATCGTGCGAAGCATTACGGATCTGCCCGTAGAGGTCGTTCTTACACATGGACATCTGGATCATGTCGGAGGAATGAGCCAGTTTGACGAGGTCTGGATCCATCCTGCCGATATCGATATGGCCAAGGCGGTAACAGAAGAGGAACTGAAGGACTATGCGAATATGCTCGGACAGGGTGGAGCATATGAGGTCTATGACTATTCTCCGGATATGGTAAATCATATCGATAAGTTTCCTCGCTTCCTTCCGATCGAAGATGGTCAGGAGTTTGATCTCGGAGGAAGAAAGATAACAGCGATCGCCATCTCTGGACACACTCCGGGCGGGATATGTTTCCTGGATAAAGACAGAAGGCTCATGTTCTCGGGTGACGCCTTTAATCAGAACACGCTGGCCGTGTTTTGTACGGTATCGCACCTTCTTCAGGAGTTGAAGAAGGTAAAAGCTCTAGAGCCTGAGTTTGATCAAAACTTTAACGGACATGTCGGTTTCGGCGGGATGGGGAATTGCTTCAGCCAGCCTAAAAGCGTACCGGACGATCTTATTCATATCTGTGAATGCATACTTGAAGGCAAAGATGTCTACAGGGATGACATAGTTATGGGAAAGAAAGCGGCTGTTATGGAGTACGGGAATGTGCGCTTGTCGTATGACCGGTCGATGGAGGAATGAGTATGGAAAGGAGGCAAATAAAACAGCTGTATCCGGATCCTGTTCGACTTTGCGATAACAAGGAGCTGGAGGGGCAATACGGAATTATATCTGACATATCATACTCAGCTGCGGGAGACATGCCAAAACTGAGCCTGATTGTACCTTGGAAAGTCCTGCTTGGAGAAAGTGAAGGGATCTGCCGCCCGCTGATTGTGTTTATTCAAGGGAGCGGATGGACAACGCCCGATAATCATTTCCAGCTCCCGCAGATGACCCAGTTTGCCCAAGCGGGTTATACAGTCGCTATGGTCGTCCACAGAAGCTTCCTTGACGGGTACCCGGCACCTGCCTTTCTGCAGGATGTGAAATGCGCGATCCGCTACCTGAGGAAGAATGCATTGAAATATGGAATAGACCCTAATCGGATTGGCATCTGGGGAACATCATCAGGAGCACATATAGCTCAAATGGTTGGGCTGACAGCCGGAGCGGCAGAATTCCATACAGAAGAGTATGAAGAATATTCTGAGGAAGTGAGTCTGGTCGTGAGTTGCTTCGCACCTACGGATGTATCAGACGCGATCAGAGCCATAGGGATCTCACTGGGATCATCGGATGACGAGAAAGAAATAGTCAGGATGTTTCTGGGTGATGATCCTGAGAAAAGGAATGAACTGGCCGCAGCTCTCAGCCCGGTAAACCGGCTTGAAGACGGAAAGATCTATCCTCCGTTTCTGATCATGCATGGCGACAGAGATGAGTTGATCGATTACGAAACACATTTTGTGAGGATGTATCACAAACTATGTGAGCATGGGGTATCTGTTGAGGCATACACGGTAGAGAATGCGCCTCATGAAGGAGGCTTCTGGAGCAGAGAAATATACGAAGTCATACTGAGATTCATTCGAAAAAACTTATAACAGAAAGCAATCAAATAACTGCAAAATCAATATTATATGGGAGGTTAAACAAATGAGTTCAGCAAAGGGATCATTAGAAGCGAATGCAAGCCTGTCTGTTCGCGAGCGGCTTGCCTATGGAAGCGGTAACTTTTCAAATGCTCTGGTATACGGAATTGTGTCCGGGTATCTGGTCTATTACTACACGGACGTTATTGGCCTTGCTGCCGGTACCATCGGATTGATCATGCTTATTTCGCGAGTTTTTGACGGGGTTACTGATCTGATAATGGGTCGTATCGTAGACTTGACCAAGTCCAAGAAAGGTAAAGGCCGTGTCTGGATCCTTCGGATCTGCGTACCATACGCTCTTGCAAGCATCCTTCTGTTCTCCGTGCCTGAGGGTGCGACGGACACATTCAAGTACATTTTCGTATTCATATCATACAACCTTGTTAATTCGTTTCTGTATACGGCGCTGACCGTTCCATACAACACGCTGGGATGCCTCCTGACTTCAGACGGTTATGAACGCGGCCTGCTTGGCATCTTCTCCATGGGCGGCTCCTTCGTTTCCGGAGTGTTTCTTAACAGCACGATATTGAAACTCGTCAACGCTTTCGGGAATGACCATGACGCATGGACCAAGACACTGACCGTGTATGCTATCGTTGGTGTGATCGTTCACCTGATGTGCTACCTTGGAACTACTGAGCGAGTAAAAGAGGTGGAAAAGGATGATGAAAAAGTCAGCTTCTCGGTTGGGTTCAAATCTTTGATCAAGAATAAATATTGGGTGATGTTCCTTATTGCCAACCTGGTTATCTGGACCATGGTGGCTCTGAATTCCGGATCTGTTGCTTATTATGCAAGCTCTGTGCTTAATGATGTCAATTATGCCGGTACCCTGATGAATGCCGGCCTGATCCCGCAAGTGGTATTCCTTTTCGCATCCTTCACTCTGATCAAGAAAGTAGGCAAGGGCAAAACATTCCTTATCGGAGCAATCATTATGGCGGCAGGTCTTGGAGTGATCGTGCTTGCCCCGACGAATATTGCGATGGTTATCGGAGGCTCTGTCTTAAAGGGCGCTGGCAATGGAATTGCAGCTGGCTGCATGCTCGGAATCACTGCAGATACGATCGACTACAGCGCAAGAAAATTCGGCGTACGCGCAACTGGGCTTGGAAACGCTGCAATCAGCTTTGCCCAGAAAGTCGCTTCTGGTCTTGGCGGTGCTATCATGGGCGGCATCATGTCGATGGGCGGCTATGATGGTATGGCTGAACAGCAGACAGCATCTGCTATTTTTTCCATCAAGGCAAGCTTCTTATATCTGCCGATCATACTGATCCTCATCTGCGTTGCTATCATGGCATTCTATGACCTTGACAAGAAGAATGCGCAGTTCGCCAAGGAAGAAGCGGAAGCTGCAAAAACTGCCGAGGATAATGAGTAAAAAATAGCGAAACCGAAACAGGAGGCATTAGCGCTATGAGTAAGAAGGCAAAAGAGATACTGTCAAAGCTGACATTGGAAGAGAAGTGTTCGCTCTGCGCACAAGCGGACGGAAGCTTCGGACGTGTACCGCGCCTTGATCTGCCGGGCAATGTTCCTCAGGATAATCCCCGGGGCGGAGAGGATTACTTCCGCTCCGGGAAACCGGAAGAAGGTGACGGGAAATATCATCCTGTGGCATTCCCTTCAGACGCATGCCTGGCAATGAGCTGGGATGAGGAGCTTGCGTATCAGACAGGCGGGTATTTTGCTCTGGAATGCAGGGCCAATCCGACTATGGTCAGCTGGTTGTTCCGCCCGGGCGCCAACATTAAGCGCAGCGCACTTTGCGGCAGAAACTTCGAGTATTTTTCCGAAGATCCTGTCCTCTCAGGCGAAATGGCAGGCTCATATATTCAAGGGCTGCAGGCTAATGATGTTGCAGCCGCGCTTAAACATTTTATCTGCAACAATCAGGAATTTGAACGCATGATGACAAACTCTGTCGTGTCCGAGCGAGCCTTGCGCGAAGTCTACCTTAAACCGTTCGATATCGCGATCAGAAAAGGCAAGCCGCTTTCTGTAATGTCGTCCTACAACAGAGTCAACGGAGAGGGTGTCAATTCCAATCAGCATATCTGTGACTTGCTCAGGAAAGAGATCGGATATGAAGGCGTTGTGGTATCGGACTTTGCTGCGATCCATCACAACAAGATCGAGGCTCATAACTGCGGAATGATGGATATAGAGCTTGCGCCGGTAGATGTGCATTCAGAAGAGCTTCTGCAGGCTGTCAGGGATGGACGTGTCACGGAAGAGTCAATCGACAATGGTCTTGAGCGGGTATTCGATCTTGTCGACAAATTATATGCAACGACTCCTGTAGAAGTGGATATGGACCGGCTTCATGAGGCAGCATGCGATGCCGCGGAGAGATGCATAGTCCTGCTTAAAAACGATGGCATGCTTCCGCTCAGGAAGGAACAGAAAAATCTGCTTGTGATTGGCAAGCTTGCAGAGGATCCTTCCTACATGGGCGGCGGAAGCGGACATATGAATGGTTATAGGGTCGATACTTATCTGGACGAGATCAGAAAAATCGTCCCGGATGCAGACTACGCACCTGGTTATCAGCTGGTGCAGGGCTGGCCTCCGGTAGAGCCTGCCGTGCCGGAGCTTGCTGCAGAGGCGGCAGAGAAGGCAAGGAAGGCGGACGTAGTGATTGTTTTCGCCGGCCTGGGATACTGCTATGAGTCGGAAGGCTATGACAGAGCCAATATCCAGCTGCCGGAAGGCCAGCAGATGCTGCTTGATGAGCTTGTCAAAACGAATTCCAATATTATTCTGGTGCTCTCGTGTGCAAGCGTTCTGGATATCACGCGCTGGAATGACAAGGTATCTGCCGTAGTATACAACAGTCTTGGCGGAGAATCCGTAGCTCCTGCCACTGTGAATGTGTTGTTCGGCAGCGCAGAGCCGGGCGGACGGCTTGCCGAGACCTGGCCGGTCTGCGAAGAACATACACCTGCGTATATGGATTTTGCCCGCGAAGGCAAAGACATGAACAGCGTCGTATACGGTGAGGGTATCTACGTAGGATACCGCTGGTATGAGAAGAGAAAACTGCCTGTGCTGTATCCGTTCGGGCACGGACTCAGCTACACGGAGTTCGGGATCGGACAGCCGGTACTGTCCTGCAGGAGCTTAACTCCTGAAGACAAGCTTGAGATCACTGTTCCTGTTAAGAATACAGGTGACAGGGCAGTCTCTCAGGTCATACAGGTCTATGTAAAGCACTGCGAAGGCTCAGTCTGCGATCACCCTGTGAAGGAGCTCAGAGGTTTTGACAAGGTTTACCTTGAATCCGGCGAAGAGAAGGATGCAAAAATCGTCCTTGACAGAAAGGCGTTCGAATTCTTTGCACCGGGGCAGGAAAAGTGGATCATCGAAGACGGCATCTATAGCATATGCATTGCGGTCTCAGCAGATGATGTGCTGTATTGCGAAGATGTCATGATGACAGGCGGCGATGCGCCATTCGTATATACCGAAATGACTGCGCTGGCATGGTTCCTTAACAGTCCTAAGTACCACGAGATCCTGCACGAGGAAGATATGTTCGATCCTCAGGTCGACGCACTGATGAATCAGGATACGTTTGAGTGGAGCTGCCTGACAAGATGCCTGCCATTCTACAAGGTCGTTGAGCCTTATATGGGTTTCCCGATGATGTCACAGGAGCAGGCGGATTATGTCCTGAAGAAAATGAATGAACGATGAAAGAAGACCGGTTTCATGAAAGGATGCAACGATGGAGAAATTTGCTGATTCTGAAACGCAGTGATTGCAATGCGTTGGAAAAAGACAAATTATCTATACTTCACCAAAAATGCGGTTTTCCATTCTTGGAAGGCCGCT
>CAYTVH010000081.1:0-6766 GCA_964441805.1 uncultured Oscillospiraceae bacterium
AATACTTGATGGTCAGATCCATGATATCGTTTTCGATTATACCCTCCTCAATGAGAGGAACGAATGCCGGGCAAGGAACTTCATAAATATTCAGCTTATCGTTATATTTATCTATACAAGTCTCATATGCCTTGCTGGCGATGGTCACCTTGGTACCGATGATACCTATATTGTTTTCCTCTGTACAAGTCTCACCCACCTTTTTTGCAGCGGGATCTATGATACCCAGGATTGGGATCTGAGGAAATCTGTGCTGCAGATCCTCAAGACATGTGGCACTGACGGTATTACACGCAATAACGATCATCTTCACATCGTTCTTAACAAGGAAATCCGCTATTTCCATGGAAAAGCTTCTGATTGTAGTCGTAGCTTTCGAACCATAAGGAGTTCTGGCAGTATCTCCAAAATATATGATTTTCTCATCAGGCAATTTCTTCATCAGGTATGGTATGCAGGTGAGCCCGCCAAGTCCCGAATCAAAAAAACCAATAGGTCTGTTATCCATTAAGATGATAATCCTTTCTTTTTTATGCTATACTATTATATAATAAGAACAGCTCAAAGTAAATTGTCCGGAGGTAAAATATGAGTTCAAAGGAATTAAAAACAAGAGATCAAATAGATAAGAAATACAAGTGGAATATCGAAGCGATGATTTCCGACGAATCATCAATAGATAAAGATCTTGAAGATATAAAGGCGCAGGCTTCCGCCTATGCAAAGGAATTCTCGGGCCACCTTGCAGAAAGTGCTGATATACTTCTGAGAGCATACAGACAAAGAGATGTCATCTGGCGTAAGTTGGAAAATATCTACGTCTACTCACGCATGAGAAGAGATGAAAACAATGCAGAAAGCGCATACCAGGCCATGAGCGATAAGTGCAGCGGTGCCATTGCTGCCGTTTCAGCAGCAACCTCTTTCTTTACACCGGAGCTGCTGGAAGCTTCAGACGATGTTATCCTTGGTTATATCGAAGAAAATGAAGGTCTCAAGGAATATGAGTTTGCCATCAAGGATACCATTCGTCAGAAAGCACACATACTTACACAGGCAGAAGAAAATCTGCTGGCTCAGATGAGTGAAGTAACGAAGGCTACCAATGACATTTTCACCATGCTCAATAATGCTGATATCACCTTTGGTAAAATCACGGATGAAGATGGCGATACAGTTGAAGTGACCCATGGCAACTACATCAAATTCATGGAAAGTCATGACAGAAAAGTTAGAGAATCCGCTTACAATGCAATGTACGACTCTTATAAGGAGCTCATCAATACCATTGCAACGACCTACAATTACAACACTAAAACAGATGTTGTAGGCGCCAGAATAAGAAAGTATGACTCAGCAAGGGCGGCTGCCCTTGCCGGTGACAACATCCCGGGAGAGGTTTACGATAATCTTATTTCTGTAGTTAATGATAATCTGCCTGCCATGCATAGATATGTAGAACTGAGAAAGAAGCTTCTTGATGTGGATAAACTCTACATGTACGATATGTATGTTCCTCTCATCGAACTTCCTAAGACACATATACCTTACGAAGAAGCTCTTGATATCATGAGAGAAGGCCTTGCTCCCCTGGGAGATGAATATATCAGTAAGATGAACGCAGGTCTTGAAGAAGGCTGGATCGATGTGTATGAAAACAAAGGCAAAACCAGTGGCGCATACAGTTTTGGCAGTTACGACAGTTACCCTTATATCCTGCTGAACTATACAGATACACTTAAGGATGTATTCACCATTGTCCATGAAATGGGACATTCCATGCATTCACGTTATACAAGAGAAGTGCAGCCTTACATTTACGGCGGACATTCTATATTTACAGCTGAAGTGGCATCTACAGTCAACGAGTCACTGCTTATGCAGCATCTCCTAAGCCAAGATAATGACATCGAGATGAGAAAATATCTTCTGAATCTTCATCTTGAAGAATTCAGGACTACACTGTTCAGACAGACGATGTTTGCTGAGTTTGAAGATATGACCCATAAGGCCATAGAAGCCGGTCAAGTACTGACTGCAGACTGGATGTGTGAAAAATATGAAGAACTCAATGCCAAATACTACGGACCTTCTGTGGAAAAAGATGACACCATCAAATATGAATGGGCTCGTATCCCGCACTTCTACAATGCGTTCTATGTATACAAGTATGCTACCGGCTATTCTGCTGCAACTGCCATTTCAAACAAGATACTCACCGAAGGAAAAGCTGCTGCAGACAGCTATATCGAGTTCCTCAAGACAGGAGAAAGCGACTACCCTATTGAACTTCTGAAGATCGCAGGCGTAGACATGAACACCCCTGAACCTATAGAAAAAGCCATGGAAGCATTCAATGCACTACTTGATGAATTTGAAAAACTTGTTGGATAATATTCATATTACAGGAGGTAAATAATGAAGAAGAAACTCATCAACATTTTTACCAATAACACCAATATTTCACTGGATACAAAAACTGTTCTTACAAAGAAGCTGATCGACAAAGGTTATGCCGTGACCGGCGAATTTTCTCAAGATGCAGAGCTGATCATCTGCATCGGCGGAGACGGCGCCCTTTTGAAGACTATACATTCCTGTAATTTCCCAAAATGTCCTGTAATTGGGATAAACACAGGTCATCTTGGTTTCTTCCAGGAAGTCAGACCGGAAGATCTGGACAGGTTCATAAGTGATTATGAAAATCAACAGTACCGAATCCAGGAGCTTAATACCGTAATGGCAACCATCACAACAAAAGACGGCCATAGATACAATCATATCGGACTCAATGAAATCGTTATCCAGGGACGACCATCATACACGGTGCACCTTTATATTTCCATCGATGATATGCCCATAGAAAAGTTCAGCGGAGATGGTATCCTCATAGCAACTCCTGCCGGAAGTACAGCATATAACTATTCTCTGGGCGGTTCCATCGTAGATCCAAGGCTGAAACTGCTGCAGGTAACTCCAATAGCACCTATGAACACTACCGCTTATCGTTCATTTACTTCAAGCTTGTTGCTCCCTTCAGAGCTTTCACTGGGAGTTGTTCCCGAAAAACAGCATGAAAACAGAATGGCTATAATCAATGACGGTATAGAAACCATTTATACTGATGTTACGGATATCAAAGTACAAATGTCAGAGACATCGGTAAACTTGCTGAGACTTAATAATTATGACTTCTGGAGCAAGGTAAAGACCAAGTTCCTCTGATTTAGAAAGGCTTATAGATAATAATGACAGATTTCATTCATAAAGTTACACCTGAAGATGAAGGTCTTGAGCTGAGAGAGATAATGCGTGAGCATTTTGATTTTTCCGCTCGACTGAGGAACAGGATAAAACGAGAAAAACTGGTACTGGTAAATGGTGTATCAACACCCGGCTGGAAAAAGCCTGCAGTCGGTGATATCATCAGCATCACCCTGCCTGATGAGACCAGCGGTTTTGAACCACAGAATATTCCTCTTGAAATCGTTTATGAAGACGATGATCTGATGATCATAAACAAACAACCGGGGCTCATAGTCCATCCGACTAAGGGGCACCCTTCCGGTACTGTTGCCAATGCTCTCATGTATTACATGGAACAGACCGGCAAACCATTCAAGATAAGATTCGTAAATCGTCTTGATATGGATACTTCGGGACTTATGGTAGTTGCTAAGAATTCATATTGCCAGAACGATTACACCAATCAAATGAAGGAAAACACTGTCGAGAAGCGTTACAAGGCGATAGTCCGGGGGATCGTTGAATCGGATGAAGGAACCATCGACCTGCCCATTGGAAGACCTGATCCTGACCACGTACGGAGAGGTGTCATGGAGGGCGGTGCTCCGTCGGTTACCCACTACAAAGTACTTGATCGTTACAATGGTTACAGTCTTGTGGAGCTGCTGCTGGAAACAGGCCGCACCCATCAGATAAGAGTACATATGTCTCATATCGGACATCCTGTCCTTGGAGACTGGCTCTATGAAGGATTGAACCCTAACCTTATAGACAGACAAGCCCTTCATGCAGCGGAACTGACCTTTACACATCCCATAACTAAGGAAAGGGTCACTTTCCGAGCACCACTGCCGGAAGACATAAAAAGAGCGATCGATTTGTTGAAAAAATAGTATGCATAAAAAGAAATAGCAGATATCACTATTCCATGATATCTGCTATTGTTTTTTTCTTCATTTCTTCTATCAATATTGCCTGGATCCTATCGATTTCTCTGTGGACTTTGCAAGGCATGTCAGAAGTGTTGCGTTCGCACTCCTCTTTCATGCAGTGGAGTATTGCAAGATCACCTTCTGTGATACTGACCACATCATAAAGGGTAAGCTCTTCAAGGCTTTTATTGAGATAATATCCACCTTGATTTCCTCTTTCTGATTTCACCAGATCAGCCATCTCCAGTTCTCTAAGGATCTTATATGCGAATGCTTTTGGTATGTCTTCTTTGTCGCAGATTTCTCTTACATTGTGTACTTTGCCGTCCTTGAGCACTCTGCAAATCCTCATGGCATAATCGCTTCTTCTTGTTATAAGCATATTCTTTCTCCATTACTATATCGGGGATTTGTTTTGTTAACTATACCATAAAAGTCAATTAATATCAAGATTTATTATTGGTAAACCTTGCCGGATACAGGGTCTTTACCTGTTTTATACTTGATAAGTTCAGAAACGGTTACCAGCTGATATCCATTTTCCTTAAGCCACGGTACAAGAAGCTCTGTGGCGTCTGCAGTTGAATCGTGGATTGAATGGAGAAGTATTATCTTACCATCAAGTTTTTTAGTCTTTTTCACCAGGTTAAAAACCTTCTTGCCATTCCTGCTTTCCCAGTCCACCGTATCCAGTGACCACATTATCACCGGCATTGCTGACATTTTGTTTATCTTGCTGTCGGTGATACCGTAGCTTGGTCTGAAAACAGTAGGATACTGACCACAAGCTTTATATATGGCCTTATTTGTATTATTTATTTGTTTTTTGACTTGTGAATCTGTCAACGAAGTCAATACAGGATGGTTCCATGTATGATTACCTATTTCGCATCCCATTTCAGCGGCTCGTTTGATTTTATCTTCTCTGCCTTTTATAAACGTTCCCTGATAAAAGAACGTGGCTATAGCATTATTTTCTTCAAGACAATCAAGTATCCTGTCCTCAGCCTCAAGACCTGGACCATCATCGTAAGTCAGAGCAACCATAGGTTTGTTTGGGTCTATATATCTTTCAAGTATCTGATCTCTCAGGATCTCTTCTGTCCGCAAGACTGTGATACCGGCATGTACCTCTCCTTCCGATTGGTTCAATACAGTTCCTTCATCAAAGAAAAAAGTAACGCCTGACCCTGTTACGATATATTTATTAAAATTGTTTTCCGAAGCACTGAGATATTGTTCCCATCCTTCATTGAATTGTTCTTCCGAATAGTTTTGCTTAAAATACTCTGTAAAATACTCAGAACAATAAGTTCTGTAGTCCGACTTGAAAATCTGAGGCGGAACCAATGTATCCCCGGTCTTTTTTGAAAATTGATATGTATGGACTTTTGTGTGAGTCGTCTTCATTTCTTTGCCATCTTCTACACTTCCCTTTTCATAAATGGCAAGATTGACCACACCATTGTCAGATTCATATATTCCTGTCTTGAAAATCAATGCATGTATATTAGGATCCTCTTTATCCTTTTCCGATGCTTCAACTTCTTCTTCAAAAGCCTTCTTGATATCGGAAATGGCTTCATGTCTGAATTCAGCTATCTTCTCATCATTACATTCTGAGTAGTCCACTGCATATGAAATCAATTCACCGTATTGGTAATCTGTTTTTACAAGCTCTGTAGTTTCGAATGATTCACTGGCTTCAAATTGATCCTCTGCAAATTTCATGAACTCAGATTCATTACGATACACTTCATTTTCCTCATATGCCATCATACTGATAACACACGTTACCATCAAAGCCATAAGAAATATCGCAAATAATATTCTATTGATTTTCTTCCTTCTTTTTCTTTTTTTTACTCTCTCTGCTCGCATAAATTCAATAAATCAATCTCTAATTGTTACAACAGCTCAAACAGTTATAACATTTTTCGAAAACATTATCAAGGATTTATTCCCTTTCTTTACAAAAGGTTCATTTTATGTTATAAATGTTAAGGCAAATTTGATTATCATTTGGGTAAGACAGACGGTCGCGTGCATCTTCGGGATGTATGAGGAAAGTCCGGGCTCCATAGGGCAAGGATGCCGGATAACGTCCGGCGCAGGTAACTGTAGGGAAAGTGCAACAGAAACATTCCGCCGAAACGGATAATGCCGTGGTAAGGTTGAAATTGTGAGGTAAGAGCTCACAGGGAGGTATGGTAACATACTTCTCGTGTAAACCCCATCCGGAGCAACACCAAATAGGGCGCAAAAAGCGGCTGCCCGTCGCTGCCCGGGAGGTAGGTGGCTGGAGCTTGCCGGTAACGGTAAGTCGAGATAGATGATCGTCAGATACAGAACCCGGCTTACGTCTTGCCCAAATCATAAAATCAATGATCAAATCCAATACAAAAAATATTGTAAAAAAATGAAATTTATGCTTGCATTTATTTTTAAATGATGTATAATGAAAAAGTCGCGTGAAGAAAACGCTGCTGATGTGCGGATATGGCGGAATTGGCAGACGCGCACGGTTCAGGTCCGTGTGTTGGTTGACGACGTGGAGGTTCGAATCCTCTTATCCGCACCAAATAAAA
>CAYTVH010000082.1:0-6625 GCA_964441805.1 uncultured Oscillospiraceae bacterium
AGGTAATCAAGAGAAAAGGTAAAGTAATGGTTATCTGCGAAAACCCCAAGCATAAGCAGAAGCAGGGCTAAACAGTATTAGTTAATTTTAGTTACACATCCCGTTTATATTACGCCCCACTAGGTAGGTGAAGGCTGCGTGACGGAAGATGGGAACAGGAGGAAAATATGGCTCGTATAGCCGGTGTAGACTTACCAAATGAAAAAAGAATAGAAGCTGGTCTGACTTACATCTACGGAATAGGTTGGCCTACTTCAAGAGAAATCTTAAAGAAAACAGGAATCAATCCTGATACAAGAGTAAAAGATCTGACAGAAGAAGAAGCTGGTAAGATCAGAAAAGTTATCGAATCAGATTACATGGTAGAAGGTGACCTGAGAAGAGATGTTAACCTGAACATCAAGAGACTCATGGAAATCGGATGCTACAGAGGAATCAGACATAGAAGAGGTCTGCCTGTAAGAGGACAGAAGACCAAGACAAACGCTAGAACTCGTAAGGGTCCTAAGAAGACCGTTGGAAGAAAGAAGAAGTAAAGGAGGTAGAACGATATGGCTAAAGCTGTTAAGAAGGCTGTTAGAAAAAAGAAGAGAGAACGTAAGAATATTGAAAAAGGCCAGGCTCATATTCAGGCTACCTTTAACAATACATTAGTAACACTGACTGACATGGCCGGAAACGCTCTGTCATGGTCAAGTGCAGGATCCCTGGGATTCAAGGGATCAAGAAAGTCAACTCCATTCGCTGCACAGTCAGCTGCTGAAGAAGCTGCTAAGGGCGCTATGGAACACGGACTGAAGACAGTTGAAGTTTACGTTAAGGGTCCAGGATCCGGAAGAGAAGCTGCTATCAGAGCACTGCAGACTGCAGGTCTCGAGATCACTATGATCAAGGATATCACTCCTATTCCACACAACGGATGCAGACCACCGAAGAGAAGAAGAGTCTAATAGAAGGGAGGAAACATTCAAATGGCAAGATATACAGACGCTAACTGCAGACTTTGCAGAAGAGAAGGTCAGAAGCTCTTTTTAAAGGGTGACAGATGCTACAGCAGCAAGTGCGCTATCGACAGAAGAGGTTATGCTCCCGGACAGCACGGACAGGGCAGATCAAAGATCTCAGATTACGGTCTTCAGCTGAGAGAAAAGCAGAAGGCTAAGAGATTCTACGGACTGCAGGAAACTCAGTTCAGAAATCTCTTTGATAAGGCTGCTAGAAAACAGGGAATCACCGGTGAAAACCTGCTGATCCTGCTGGAAACTAGATTAGACAACGTGGTATTCAGACTTGGATTCGCTTCTTCAAGAAAGGAAGCAAGACAGCTGGTTAACCACGGACACTTCCAGGTAAACGGTAAGAAGGTAAACATCCCTTCATACACAGTTAAGCCTGGCGACGTTATCAAGGTTAAGGAAAAGAGCACAAATTCTCCAAAATTCAAGGAAGTTAAAGAAATGTCCATTACAGTACCTTCATGGGTAGCTGTAGACGTAGAAAAGCTTGAAGGAAAGATTCTTTCTGTGCCTACAAGAGCTGAGATCGATACTCCTGTAGCAGAGCATCTCATCGTCGAATTGTATTCCAAATAATAATTTGTCAAGAGTCAGCAAAAATTTGCTTCGCAAATTTTGTGCTTTCTGCTCTGGACAAATTATTGATACGGGTTTCGGGCGAGCCTAAACCCGTAATAGTCTAGATAACGAGTCGTTATCACTTTGGAATAAAAAGGAGGGTTTTGAGTGATAGAAATCGAAAAACCAACAATCGAATGTATATTTTCAAACGAAGATCCCAACTATGGGAAATTCGTAGTAGAACCACTCGAAAGAGGTTATGGTACTACTCTTGGAAACAGCTTAAGAAGAATACTTTTAAGCTCACTTCCGGGTGTTGCGGTTACATCAGTTAAGATCGACGGTATTCTCCATGAGTTCTCAACTATCCCCGGCGTTAAGGAAGACGTTACAGAAATCATCCTTAATCTGAAAAAGCTGGCGATCAAGCTCAACGGAGAAAACACTAAGAGAGTACTGATCAACGCTATCGGACCAAAAGAAGTTACTGCAGCAGATATCCTCGGTGATTCCGATGTAGAGATCTTCAATCCTGATCTCCACATCGCCACACTGGAAGAAAACGCAACTCTGATCATGGAAATCAACATGGCCAGAGGCAGAGGATATGTACCTGCTGAAATGAATAAGGATGAGAACACACCTATCTCGGTTATCCCTACTGACTCCATCTTCACACCGGTAAGAAAAGTCAACTTCACCGTTGAGAACACAAGAGTTGGTCAGGTAACTGACTATGACAAGCTTATCCTTGAGATCTGGACAGACGGATCCATCGCTCCAAGCGAAGGCGTTTCCATCGGTGCCAAGATCATGCAGGAACACCTGAACCTGTTCGTAGAACTGACAGATTCAGCAGAAGGTCTGGAAATCATGGTTGAGAAGGAAGAAAACCAGAAGGAAAAGGCTCTCGAAATGACCATCGAAGAACTTGAACTTTCTGTAAGATCTTTCAACTGCCTCAAGAGAGCAGCGATCAACACTGTTGAAGAACTGACACACAGAAGTGAAGAAGATATGATGAAGGTTAGAAACCTGGGTAAGAAGTCTCTGGACGAAGTTAAGCATAAGCTTGAAGAACTGGGTCTCAGCCTTAGACAAAGCGACGAATAATTTGAAATAGGAGGATGCAGCAATGCCAGGATATAGAAAATTAGGCAGAACTTCAGCTCACAGAAAAGCTATGCTGAGAGGTCTGGTAACTGACCTGCTGAGAGAAGGCAGAATCACAACTACAGACACAAGAGCGAAGGAAGCAAGAAGACAGGCTGAAAAGATGATCACACTGGGCAAGCGCGGAGATCTTCACGCTAGAAGACAGGCGCTGGCTTACATCTATGATGAAACTGTAGTAACTAAACTGTTTGAAGAAATCGCACCTAAGTACGAAGACAGACAGGGCGGATACACTAGAATACTGAAGCTTGGACCTAGACAGGGAGACAACGCTGAAATGGTATTCCTCGAACTGGTTTAATCAAATAGGCTAAACGAATCAAAACCCGACTCAAACGAGTCGGGTTTTTTATGTTGGCCCGCTTCAAGACTTCCAAGCCACCGCGACCGCCACCACGACCGCGACTGCCACCGCCACCGCTATCGCGACCGCGAATTGTCCAATCCCACCAAACTCAACCAAAAAGACAACAAAACCAGCAGTTTCGTTGTCATATTTTGCGAAGCAACTGATTAAAGCCAATTTCAAATCAAAAAAACGTTGATTTAGGACGATTTTTCCATAAAAACGGCCTTGATATTGGCTTTTTTTAAACAAATCTATTTTTTAGACAACTTAACCTCAAAGATCATGTGAGCGATAAAGAATCTATCATGGTGAACTCCTGCGGGAAGCATTGCCGAGCGGTGATGACTATGATAAAATGAAGAAACAATAGCCGTCCGGATTACAGATCCAGTGGATAAATCGATCCATAATAACTAAAACACAAATTCCGATTCGTTGTGCTGCGAATCGGGATTTTTATTTGCCCTATACATATACTAATGACGATAATTGAGGAATATATGCTATGTACATGTGTTTTTTTTGGTCTTATCGAGCGATATAATATTCATTGAAATCCCACGGGTACAATCAAGGAGGTTTCTAATGAGCAACAGAATTTACGGATACGTACGCGTATCCTCCAAGGACCAGTGCGAAGACAGACAGATACTGGCCCTTAGGGAACATGGAGTAACGGACAAAAACATTTTTATGGACAAGATGAGTGGTAAAGATTTCAACAGACCGGAGTACATCAGACTGCTCCGGCGACTGAAACCGGGCGATGTGGTGGTTATCAAATCCATCGATCGCCTCGGTCGAAACTATGATGAGATCCAGGAACAATGGCGCATCATCACTAAAGTGAAACAGGCCGATATTCAGGTTCTTGACATGCCGCTTCTGAGCACCACGGGTATCCACGAAGATCTGACAAGTAAATTCATTGCAGATCTGGTGCTCCAGATATTGTCCTATGTGGCGCAGACCGAGCGCGAAAGCATCAAGGAGAGACAGAGGGAAGGCATAGAAGCTGCAAAGCTCCGAGGGGTGACCTTCGGCAGGCCCCGCAAGGAGGTCCCGGAAAATTTTTCGGATGTCAAGGCCCTCTGGGAAAGCGGAAAGATCACTTCGCGGCAGGCAGCGGCCAAGCTGGGGATCTCGCAGGAGACCTTCCTCAGATGGCGGCGTACGATATAAAGGAGGTGAAATAAATGCTCTAGAAAAAAATGCTAAAAACTGAATAATGCATCAATAAAAAGGTAGACAATTTCATTCGCTAGGAGTAAAATAATTATGTATCTGTAATGTGGGATTACTGTACTTTGTTGCTCGATACAGACCATAAAAATTACAAATACTACCAGAAAATCACCGAATGGAAAAGTCTGCTTTTTCATTCGCAGAAACTATAGATAAACATCAAAAAAGGGGAACCGGAATCAAATGGCTAAAGTAATAAACACGATCTCGACCATACTCGTAGCACTAGTAGTAATACTGGCACTGATGTTGGTAGTACCGAGATTCGTAGGCATAGATACATACGTGGTTATATCAGGATCCATGGAACCTGCATTCAAAACAGGCGGCCTTATATATACCACCAAGAAGGTGGATCCTGCCAACATCGAAGTGGGAGATGCCATAACGTTCCAAATGAGTGAGAACACCATCGCCACCCACAGAGTTGTTGCCATAGTAGATGACGAAGGTGAGCCCAAGTTTCAGACCAAGGGTGATGCCAACGATGCACCCGATGCCAACCTGGTACCGTACGAAAATGTCATAGGCAGAGCCCTCTTCGACATACCGTACCTGGGATATGTGGCCAATTACATACAGAATCCGCCCGGCCTTTACTTTGCAGCCGGGGTGGGGGTCATACTGATACTTCTTGTATTCATGAGCGATATGCTAATTGAAGACGATAAGAAGCCCCGGAAACCAAAGAAGAACAAAAAGAAGCCCCAGCAAGACATGATGGGCTACAAATATGTGAAAGACATCCCCATGGGATATCAAATAACTCCACCGGAAGGAGGAAGTCAGAATGACGATCAGAATAAGCAAAACTAAATTGATGATCATGGCGATCTGTCTGCTGCTGGTATTGAATCTAAGCATATTCACTACCATGGCATGGATGACAGATACCGCAGAAGTGGTCAACACCTTCACCGTAGGCAAGGTGGACATAACTCTGGAGGAAACCGACGTTGACAACGACGGCAAGAAGGACCGGAACGAATACCATCTGATCCCCGGCAAAGAATACATCAAGGATCCGACAATGACCATCCTCGCCAGGAGTGAAGAATCATACGTGAGGATGATCCTCACAGTCCACAACGCATCGGCAGTCAAAGAGATCATCAAGGATCGAGAACTGGGTGACTTCTTCGCCTTCATAGGCGGATGGGACAAGGAGCTTTGGAAGCTTGAAAAGACTACAGAAGATCCCAACAGCAACACCCTTGAATTCGAATTCAGATACAAAGAACCGGTATCCGGCTTCGATGCAGATGGAAAGGGCACAGACTTCGTCTTGCCGGCTCTTTTCACCAAGCTCACGGTTCCCGGAGAACTGAAGCTGGAAGACCTTGCAAAGCTGGAAGAAGGCGGCTTCAAGATGGTCATCGAAGCCCACGCCATCCAGGCAGCAGGATTCATAGATGCTAAGGACGCCAACGGAGATATGGTCAAGCCGGATGATGCCGAAGATGCAGCATGGGCAGCATTCGTGAAGGAAGAAGAGGAGTAGAGATATGGATAAGAGAAAGAAGAAGTTTCTAAGCTTCGGATCCAGATCCTTCATCCTGACGGCAGCCATAGCAGTTATCCTCGGAGGAGTAGTAAGCGGCACAGTAGCCTGGATGTACATCAAGTCAGATCCCGTCCACAACACATTCACATATGGTGATATGACAGTTGAACTGACAGAGTCAGACACAGGACTTGACGGTGATGAGGACGATGACACCAACGCCTACAGCCTGACACCGGATGCAGAGATCGCCAAGGATCCGGTCGTGACTGTTACCGGCGGCACAGAGGCTTGCTGGGTATTCGTCAAAGTTGAAGAATCGGACAACTTCAATGAATACATGGAATATACCATGGCAGAAGGATGGAAAGCACTGGATGCTGACACATATCCGGGTGTCTATTATCTGAAAGCTGCCGGTTCCGATACAGCACAGAAATTCGACGTGCTAGAAGGCAACAAGGTAGCAGTCAAAGACAGCGTGACACAAAGGATGCTGGATGAGCTGGAAATGGACAAGTATCCTACCCTTCAGTTCACAGCATACGCCGTGCAGCTTTCCGAAGTTGATGATCCAACGGACGCCTGGAAGGTGGCCGAAGGTAAATAAATCAGTTTTCATTTTTATTTTAAATATCAAGAAAGGAACGTAAACAAAATGACAATGAAAAAGAAAATTCTCACCACGTTGAGCGTCGTTCTGATCCTGGGTCTGGCAGCACTTGGAATCCTGGCATACCTGACATCAGAAGACAGCGACGTGAACGTGATGAC
>CAYTVH010000083.1:0-6549 GCA_964441805.1 uncultured Oscillospiraceae bacterium
GAACAGCTCTGAGAAGTCTTCCATTTTTCCTGCGCCGCCGGAAGCAATAATAGGAACATTGACTCTTGCTGCGATCTCATCCAGCAGTTCCAGGTCGAATCCCTTCTTGACTCCGTCCGTATCGATACTGTTTACGACCAGCTCTCCCGCACCGTTGTTTACACCGTTCACCGCCCACTGGATGGCATCGATCCCTGTGTTTTCTCTGCCGCCTTTGGAGAACAGCTTGAACTTGCCGTCCACACGCTTGATGTCCATGCTCAGCACCACGCACTGGTCACCGTACTTTTTAGCCGCCTTTTCTATGATGTCAGGATTTCTGATGGCTCCGCTGTTGACGCTGACTTTATCAGCACCGCACTTGAGTACCCTGTCAAAGTCATCCAGTGTGTTGATGCCGCCGCCAACTGTCAGTGGAATGAATATCTCCGAAGCTACTTTGGTAAGGATGTCTGTAAAGAGCCCCCTCTCTTCTACGCTGGCTGTGATGTCGTAAAATACCAGTTCATCAGCACCTTCCTTATTATAGAATTTAGCCATTTCCACAGGGTCGGAAACGTCCTGTATCCCTTCAAAATTTATTCCTTTTACTACACGACCATTCCTGATATCCAGGCATGGGATTATTCTCTTTGTGATCATTTTTGCGCCTTTCTCATGTCTAAAACCGTTCTTTGCAAAATCCTATTTTGCCAGCTGCACTGCCCTTTCCAGATCAAGGAGTCCGCTGTAGATAGCTTTGCCCAGAATGGCTGCATCGGTTATATCTTTAAGTGTTGTGATTTCTTCTTCAAAGCTGATCCCGCCGGATGCTGTTATTTCAAGGCCTTCTATCTGACGAAGCTTTTTGTAGGCTTCGATGTTGGTCCCCTGAAGGCTTCCGTCTCTTGAAATGTCTGTATAAATAACAGTCTTCACACCGATATCTCTAAGGTACGTGCAGAACCGGAAGCTTTCCTTGTCGGTGATCTCCTTCCAGCCGTTGATGGCTACGAAACCGTCGCGAGCATCAACGCCAACAGCGATCTTTTCACCGTATTTGCCTACCATTTCTTCAAGGAATCCGGGATCCTTGATGGCGATGGTTCCCAGGATAACTCTGCCAACACCCAGATCAAGATACTGTTTAATTCTATCTTCGTCTCTGATACCGCCGCCGACTTCAACATACATATCCACCTGTTCAACGATGGCTTTTATGGTATCAAAATTTACCAGCTTGCCGTCCTTGGCTCCATCCAGATCCACCAGGTGGAGATAGTCTGCTCCCTTTGCCTTGAATGATCTTGCGATGTCCACAGGATCTTCGCTGTAAACGGTCATCTGATCGTAATCTCCCTGAAAGAGTCTTACGGCCTTACCGTCTCTCAAATCTATTGCAGGAAATATTTTCATTTATTATACCTCCATGAATGCCTTAAGGATGTTCAGTCCAACCTGTCCGCTCTTTTCAGGGTGGAACTGAGTGCCGTATACGCTGCCGCTTCTCACTGCACCTGTGATCTTGATACCGTACTCCGATGTGGCGATGGTGCTTTCATCACAGTCTTTACCGTAGAAGCTGTGTACGTAATATACGCTGTCGCCCTGCTGTATGTATTTGAACAGAGGCTCATCTTCCGGGAAAGAAATGGGATTCCATCCCATGTGTGGAACTTTCAAGCCTTCGATGCCTTCTGCTTTCATGTCTTCGTCTATCGATGCAATGGTGCCCTTGATAAGTCCCAGCCCCTGATGCACTCCGTACTCGTGGCTTTCTTCAAAGAGCAGCTGCATGCCGAGGCAGATGCCCAGCAGCGGCTTTCCATTGGCTGTTTCTTCCATTATGGTATCCACCAGACCTGTGGCGCGAAGCTTGGCGATGGCGTCTTCGAATGCACCAACACCCGGAAGGATTATCTTATCTGCAGCGATGATATCCTCCTTCTTGTTTGTCACTATGGTTTCTGCCCCCAGATATCCCAGAGAGGCAGTAAGGGAGAATAGGTTTCCCACACCGTAATCTATAATAGCTATCATTTATAAAACTCCTTTTGTAGATGGTATTTCATCAGCATATTCTTCTTCGATGGCGCATGCCGCCCTCAAAGCTCTTCCCATTCCTTTGAATACAGCTTCGATGATATGATGGCTGTTATCTCCTGCCATCTGCTTGAGATGTATGGTCAGTCCCAACTCTCTTGCAAATGCCAGAACGAATTCCTTCACCAGTTCTGTATCAAAATCACCGACTTTTTGTGTCGGTATATCCACATCGAAGTTCACATAATTTCTTCCGCTGATATCCACTGCACAGAGGACCAATGTCTCATCCATGGGAAGGAGGAACTGTCCATATCTGTATATGCCTCGCTTATCGCCCAGTGCATCTTTGAAGGCAGCTCCCAGTGCTATGCCGATATCTTCTGTAGTGTGGTGGTAATCCACATGGGTGTCACCATTGCACTCGATGGCTATGTCGAACCTGCCGTGTCTTGTGAAAAGTTCCAGCATATGATCCAAAAATCCGCATCCTGTATTTATTTCATAAGCACCTGTTCCGTCTATTTCCAAAGCCAGAACGATCTGTGTTTCTTTCGTATCTCTTACTAATTTCTTTCTTCTCATTTTTGCTCCTTACTTACCAAGAATCTTTGCGGTAGCTTCCAGTAAAATACCCATTTCTTCAGGGGTTCCTATGGTTATCCTTACATGGTTCGATATGTTTTCATTTTTGAAATGTCTCACGATTATGTTTTCTTCGCGAAGCTTCGTAAAATACTCTTCTCCTGAGATTTCTTCACTGGATGCAAATACGAAATTGGCTTTTGATGGGAGGATGTCAAATCCCATTTCTTTCATACTTTCCACGAACTGTTCTCTTGTGGCCATGATCTGTCTTCTTGTGTTGTCGAAGTACTCCTTGTCCTTCATGGCTTCTGTTCCTGCAAGGATAGCAAGTCTGTCCAGGTTGTATGGGTTGAAGCTGAATTTGATGGTATTGAGATCTGAGATTAACTCTTCATTTCCCAGGGCATATCCTATCCTTGCGCCTGCAAGGCTTCTGGATTTGGAGAATGTCTGTACCACCAGCAGATTGTCGTAGCTGTCTATGAGCTGCACTGCGCTTTCTGCGCCGAAATCCACATAAGCCTCGTCTATAACGACCAGGTTATTCTTGTTATGTATCAGTATGCCTTCGATCTGCTCCGGTGTCAGTGCCATCCCTGTAGGTGCATTGGGATTGGTGATCACTATGGTGCCTTCAGCATCGTAATAATCCTCCGGTCTTATAGAGAAATCCTCTCTCAGAGGCACCTTGACGCTTTCCGCGCCGAATACATCACAGTAAACAGGATAGAAACTGTAACTTATCTCAGGATAGTATACCTTGCCTGTCTTTCCTTTGAATGCCATGAATATGAAAGCCAGGATCTCATCGGAGCCATTGCCGGTGATGACTTGGGACTTTTTCAGCCCGAAGTTTTCTGCGATGGCCTCGTTGAGCATGGAAGCTTCCGGATCAGAATAAAGTTTCAGCTTGTTCAGTTCCTCATCGTTTATCACTTTGCACACTCCCGGTGCCGGCGGATATGGATTTTCATTGGTATTGAGTTTGATCAGTCTTCCTGCCACCTTTGGCTGTTCGCCCGGTGTGTAAGGTACCAAAGCCTCATATTCAGTATTTAAAAATCTGCTCATTTTATCTGTTCTCCCAGTTCTCTAAGCATCTTGCTTATCATTTCATTTTCAAATTTAAAGCTGGTCTTATTGGCAATGAATCTCGCACTGATGTCTTGGAATTCTTCGATGACCTTGAGGTTGTTTTCCTTTAAAGTGCTGCCTGTTTCAACGATATCGACGATAACGTCAGTCAGTCCCAGGATAGGGGCCAGTTCGATGCTTCCGTTGAGTTTGATTATCTGTATGTCTCGGTTGCGTTTTGCATAGAAGTCCTTTGCCACATTGACGTATTTGGTGGCAACTCTGAGGGTCCTGTCAGGGTCCTCAACATAGCCTTCCGGCGCGGCCACTGCCATCCTGCACTTTCCGATATCAAGATCCAGAAGTTCATACACATCGGATCTGTTTTCCAGCAGGATATCCTTGCCCACTATGCCAACGTCTGCTGCATGGTGTTCTACATAAATCGCCACATCGCTGGGCTTTACGAGAAGGTATCTGACATTCTTCTCAGGGCTTTCGAACACCAGCTTTCTGCTTTCATCATAATATCCCGGGCAATCATAACCGATGGATGCCAGCATATCGTATACTTTATCTCCAAGTCTGCCTTTTGGCAGCGCTATATTCAACATTTATATATCCTCCTTGACAGGCTGTCCTTCTTTTATCACGTATTTATATCTGTATCTCAAGCTGTCAGTCACTGAAGTTTCAGCCCTAACGGATAATCCTTCCTTCTGCAAAGCTTTCACCGATTTCAGTACAGTCACAGGATCGTCTTCTTCGCTGTAAAACAGCACTGCATCAACGTCATACATCATCGGCTCGCTCTTGCCCTTCAGCAGCTCATCCAGATAGATGGCGAAGCCGATGGCTCCTGCATCTTTTCCAAAGATCTTCATTGCCTTGTCATACTGCCCACCGGAAAGAACACATCCCGGAAGGCTTTTTATGTATCCTCTGAAAATGATGCCGTTGTAGTAATCAATGTCATTTACCATGGAAAGGTCTATCTGTATGTTCTTTGAATAACCAAGCCTCTTAAGGGCTTTGCAGTATTCCTCGAGAATATCCAGATCTTTGTGCATCTCCTCATTCATTGCCATGGTTCTGGCCCTCTTGATGGTCTTTCCCATTTCTCCATAAAGGAAAGGAAGCTCTGTCAGAATGGCGCAAGTCTTCTCATCAAGACCTGCTTTAGATGCAGCCATCATAACACCTGCACTGTTCTTTTGTCTGATGTTATTGAGGATAGCAAGATACTGAGTTTCATTGAGCCCCAACGAACCAAGCAGATGCATGGTGTAGTGCATATATGATATTTCCATGAGAAAATCGTTATCTATGAGTTTCAGTGATTTCAGTGCCAGATTCAGCACTTCCAAAACGCTGGTCTTATCTATATTTCCCATATATTCAAGACCCATCTGATTGATTTCCTTGAATGAATGGTTTTCTTTGTTTTCTCTATAAACATTCTCTATATAATAAAGCTTCTCTGTCTGCTCTTTTGTCGCCCTTGAGTTATTGATAACACTGAGGGTAACGTCCGGCTTCATTGCCAGAAGTCTTCCGTCCAGATCTGTAAAAGTCAGGACCTTGTCTCCTGCCAGGAAGTCCCTGTTTGTAGCATACAGAGAATACTCTTCAAATTTACCTATTTTATACTTCTTGTATCCATATTTTTCATACAGCCCTCTCAATTCCAAAGTTGCTCTTTCATCGGGCTTTAAGTTGTATTTCATTTCCGTCTCCTTTTGTCTGTTGCGTCGCTTTATCGCGTTAACGCATTAAATAGGTGCTACCCTACAGTATAGAATTATACACTCCTTCCTTGATAATGTCCACCCCATTTAGGGAGTTTTTGTTTATTTTTAACAATAAATTTCCATGGAAATTGTCTCTATTATGTGGCGCGGAAACATCTCGTTGTCAAAAAAACATTTTTTTGTAAGGATGACAATTCTTTGCCGATTTCCCGGCCACCGACACCAATAATTGGCTATATTTAATAGCTAAATTGTCTTTTTAATTTTTGAATTATTGATATGACAACAAAAAACGATATTTCGTTGTCATTTGAATTCAGAATATAGAATATAGACAATCGCACTGCCGTCGATCGTATAATTAGCCCTGATTTTAGGAATTTTGTAATAAAAAATTGGCTAAAAATTAATTACTTTTGATTTTAGCCAATTTGATTACTTACTTTCTGTTGATCACTGCTGCCATATATGCAGCTCCGAATCCATTATCTATGTTGACCACTGCTACGCCATTGGCACAACTGTTGAGCATCGACAGAAGTGCTGATATACCGCCGAGATTAGCACCGTATCCGATACTTGTCGGTACTGCGATTACCGGAGCATCGACGAGGCCTCCAACCACACTGGCAAGGGCACCTTCCATACCTGCAACTGCAATTACTACATCTGCTTCTCGGATCTGCGGCAGCTTATCGAACAATCTGTGAATGCCCGCAACACCCACATCATATATACGGTTGACATTATTGCCGAGTAATTCTGCAGTTACTGCTGCTTCTTCTGCCACCGGGATATCTGCAGTACCTGCTGTGACTACAGCGACGGTTTTTTTGTTGCCGAAAGTTCCGGCATCGCCTTCACCTGGTTGAGTTTTATCTTCTTCAACCACCGCAATGATCCTCGCAGGGTCATAATATACTGCATTGGGCAGTGCTTCCTTTACTGCCTCATAATCTTCATAGGTCGCTCTGGTACCCATGATGTTGCCGCCTTTTTTGACCAGCTCGCACATGATGTCTCTGATCTGCTGCGGTGTCTTCCCCTGACAGAATATGACTTCAGGGAATCCTGTTCGCAGTGCTCTATGATTATCTATGTTAGCAAATCCCAT
>CAYTVH010000084.1:0-6208 GCA_964441805.1 uncultured Oscillospiraceae bacterium
ATACATTCATCTCCTTTCGTGTCCCCTTTCATTTAGTTTTTATGTGTTTATGTGGCATTGCTTCTATTTACATATTTTACCATTAACTGTCTGCCCAGTCAATAGAATTTCTAATATTTTCCAGCTGCACGTTAATTCCATCCTCTTTCATAATAAAATCCCTCCGTTATTGAATTACTTTTATTAGTAGTATCAGTAATTCCGAAGGGATTTAGACTGTTGATTTAGTTGTTTGTGACAGCTTTATTTAACCGCGATAACTTCTACTTCACAAAGTGCACCTTTTGGAAGGGCTTTTACTGCGAAACATGATCTCGCTGGTTTTTCTGTGAAATACTGAGCATATACTTCGTTGAATGCTGCGAAGTCGGCCATATCATCCAATAAGCAGAGGGTTTTCACAGCATTGTCCATTGAAGTGCCTGCTTCTTCAAGTACAGCAGTCAGATTCTTGAACACTTGATGTGCCTGAGCCTGTACATCACCTTCAACCAGTTCTCCCGATGCAGGATCCAGAGGTATCTGACCTGATGTATATACCATGCCGTTAACTTCTATCGCCTGTGAATATGGACCTACTGCTGCAGGTGCCTTTTCTGTGTGGATTTTTTTAAGTGTCATATCTGTTCCTCCTAATCTATAAATCCTCCGCCGATCACAAGATCGCCGCTATAAAACACTATTGATTGTCCCGGTGTAGGTGCCCTCTGGGCATCCTTGAAAATAGTCTTGACGCGTCCGTCATCCAAAAAGCGCAGCTTCGCTTCGGCAGGTCTTGCTGCATATCTGATCTTGGCTGTTATATCAAGGCCTTCAAGATAGTTTTGGTCTACCCCGCATCCGCCAAAAAAAATATTATCTGAAGCTATCACTTCTGTTCTGAACAGATCATCATTATCTCCAAGCACCACTTGATTCTTCTCGCCATCTATTTTCGTCACGAATGCAGGTTTGCCCAAAGCTATACCAAGACCTTTACGCTGCCCGATGGTGTAGTCAAGTATTCCTTTATGCTCTCCCAGCACATTGCCCTCAGGATCTACAAAATCGCCTTCCTGCGCCGTTATTCCGCGGCGTCTGAGGAAATCCTTGTAATTATCATCTGCATCGATAAAACATATTTCCTGGCTGTCCTTTGCTTCAGCGTTGATAAGTGCTTTTTCACGTGCAAGCTGTCGGACCTGTTCTTTATCATCGATTTCGTTAAGTGGAAGTATCAGTCTAGATATAGTTTCCTGATCAAGTCTGTAAAGCATATATGACTGATCTTTCTTCTCGTTGGCAGCACGTTTGATAAACCATAAGTCAGAAGTTTCATCGTAATAAGTGTCTGCATAATGCCCGGTTGCTATATGATAAGCCCCAACTTCATCAGCAGCATCGAGTAATGTCTTGAACTTCACAGCAGGATTACAAATAATACATGGGTTCGGAGTCCTGCCGCAGAAATACTCACCGCAGAAGTTGCCGATAACGATCTTGTCGAACAGATCAGCAACATTCCTGTAAATGAACTCGATGCCAAGCTGTCCTGCCACCTTCTCTGCTCGCTCACCACCGCCTTTACCGATATCAAAATACAGCCCGACGACTTTATAGCCCTTTTCCTGTAACAACAAAGCAGCGGCAGTGCTGTCCACGCCGCCGCTCAGTCCTAAAACAACCTTATTCTTCTTCAATGTCGTCATGGTGATGATCCTCTTCAGCATCAGGGTCAAAGCCTTCAAGACCTGCATAAGTCTTGCCGTACTTTGTCGCATAGTCATAAATCGCTGACTTGATGGCATGTTCAGCCAGAACCGAACAGTGGATCTTTGCAGGAGGAAGTCCTCCCAGCTCTTCAACGATCTTCTTGTTTGAAAGATCAAGAGCTTCTTCCACGCTCATTCCAATGATCATGTCAGTTGCCATGCTTGATGAGGCGATGGCGCTGCCGCATCCAAAAGTCTTGAACTTGGCGTCAACGATCTTTTCATCATCGTCAACTTTGATAGTTATCTGCATCATGTCTCCGCATACAGGGCTTCCGTAAGTACCCTTGCCATCAGGGTTTTCTATTTCACCGACATTATGTGGATTCATGAAATGCTCCATTACTGTTTCGTTATATAATGCCATGGTTTACCATCCTTCCTTGCCAGTGACAGGAGACATTTCTCTCAGTCTGGCTACTACTTTAGTTAAAGTATCTACTACATAATCTATGTCTTCATCAGTTGTGAAATCACCTACGGTGAATCTGATGGTTCCGTTCATCTTGGTAACAGGAACACCCATGGCCTCCAAAACCTGTGAAGGTGCCAGTGAGTTGGAAGAACACGCCGATCCTGTGGATACGCAGATACCATGTGCATCCAGCAGCAACAAGATCGCTTCTCCTTCGATGTAATCAAATGAAATATTCAAGTTTCCCGGATGTCTCTTTTCTTTCGAACCGTTCAGCTGAACATAAGGGATCTTCTCCATGATCTTGTCAAGAAGCTTATCTCTGAGAGTGCTGCAGTGTTCGATATGATTGTCGAGATTTTTCATGCTCAGCTCGGCAGCTTTACCGAAACCAACGATACCGGCCATATTTTCAGTGCCGGCTCTCTTTCTGGTTTCCTGTCCTCCACCATGCATGAAGTTATTGATCCTCGCTCCTTTTCTCACGTAAAGGGCGCCTACTCCCTTCGGTCCGTAGATCTTATGGGCAGACATGCTGAGGAAGTCGACTCCCAGATCCTTAACATCGATGGGAACATTTCCCAGAGCCTGAACGGCATCTGTATGGAAAAGGACGCCGTGGGCCTTTGCAACTGCTGCCAGTTCCTTGATAGGCTCTACAGTCCCTACTTCGTTATTTACCATCATTACGCTCACAAGGATCGTAGTATCTTTAATGGCTCCTTCCAGAGCTTCAGGTTTAACGAAACCCTCGCTGTCAACATCAAGATATGTCACTTCGAAGCCATGCTTTTCAAGATACTCACATGTATGCAGTACCGCATGGTGCTCGATCTTGCTCGTGATGATATGATTGCCCTTGTTTTTAAGGGCATCTGCCACACCTTCCAGTACCCAGTTATCTGCTTCGGTACCGCAGGATGTGAAGAATATTTCTTTAGGTTCAGCATTGATCAATGCTGCTACTCTGCTTCTCGCTGTGTTGAGGCCTTCTTTAGCTTCAAGCCCCACAGAATACAGGCTTGATGGATTGCCGTAAACTTCAGTGTAATAAGGAATCATTTCCTTAACAACGTCTTCTTTTACGGGAGTAGTTGCCGAATAATCTAGATATACCTGCTTCATTATCTATCTCCTTTAAAATATATGAAATATGTAATATTTATCGTTTCTATGGCTATATTATACTATTTTGATGAAGATTGCAATACCTAAATGAAATATTTACCTATTGTTTTGGTATGTTTATATCTTAACGTTGAAATTCCAACGATATCAGCTTATACTCATCGTCACTGACTTTGACACCGATCAAGTAATCGCCTATTTCTGTGTGCCTTCCGTTTACCCCGTCAAAAGTCCAGCATATCTCACTTTCAAATGTCATCATATCATAAATATGGCTTTTTTTCTCCATATTTATTACTTTCATTTTCACTACTTTATCTATATCGGTATTTCTATACTCAATAAGACTTTTAAGATCATCACTTAATAATTTCTCTCCTTCTATTTCTTTTAGTTTTTCCTTACCTTCTCCAAAACTTATCCTGCCGGTAAGTACATTATCCATTACATCCGTTCGTTGTTTTATTAGTCCTTCAACAATGGATGTTTCGGAATAACCTGAAGCCCCAAGAAGAGCCAGTCCAATGATACATGCAAAGGCAGCTGCACAAGCAAGTTTTAATTTTTTGTTAGTCATTTCCTCCACCCCCGCATTTAAATATATAATAAAAAAGACGAGAAACTTGTTGTTTCCCGCCGTCGACTGATTACTAGTTCTGTCTGTTCTTTTCTCTATTGATCTGTTCCAGCTCTTCCTCTGAAAGATCTTCAACGAATTTGATCTGTTTGAGCTGACCTCTGAAGTTTTCTCTGAACTTTTCTATATACTCTTTTCTGAGGATTTCCTGTTCTTTCTTTTCCTCTTCAGTGAGACCTTCTGTCTTAGCCTTTCTGGCCAGTTCGTTGATTCTATCAAGTTTGCTACCTTCCAGCATGATTCCCTCCATGTATACTAAATAACGTTGCTCCTATCATCTTCAACGTGATTTATCATAACCAATGCATATTGTTATGTCAAGTCAAAAAGACGTACGATCATTTTAGTTCCGCTGCCAACTACACTTTCAACTTCTATAGTACCGTTCATCTGTTGAAGCGCGTGTTTAACGATGCTCAATCCCAATCCTGTACCATTGATTTTCTGACTTCTGCTTTTGTCTGCCCGGAAGAAGCGTTCAAATATCCTGTCTCTGTATTCAAACGGGATGCCGATACCTGTGTCTTGCACTTCAACAACTGCAGTATCTTGAGATTTATTGATCTTTACAGTTACGCTGCCACTGTCCTTGTTGTATTTGATGGCGTTTTCACACAAATTATATAGTATATCCTCACATAGTGAAGGTATTCCCTTTACTATCACCCTTTCCCCCTCAAGGTATAAGCTTATATCGCGCTCGGCAGCCACAAAGCTCAGTCTGTCTATAACATTCTTGCCTGTTTCAAGGAGATCGACATCACATTTATCGTCTTCAGAAGATGATTCATCAAGTCTTGAAAGCTTGATGATATCGTCTATCAAGTTTATCATTCTTCCTGACTCATTTCTGATATTTACCGCAAAGCCATTGATATCTTCCGGCCTTACGATGCCTTCTGCCATCATGTCTGAAACACCGTAAATAGTAGTAAGGGGCGTTTTTAGTTCATGAGAAACATTGGATGTGAATTCTCTTCTAAGCTTTTCCCGCTGCTCTTTTTCTGTTTCATCAACGATCAGGATCACCGCACCTACTACCTTCTTATCAGCAGTCACCGGATTGGCAATGATATTATAAAACCTGTGTTCTGTCTCCATAGTAAGCTGGATATGCTTTCCCGAAAGCGCCTCGTCTACTGCCTGTCTGAAGTTTTTCGATCTGTTGAGCTCAAGGGCCATTTGCGGCTTGTGATCGTTCACATCACCAAGTATCTCCATCGCTGCATTATTATATGATAATATTTCTGCGGCATCGTCTATGATAAGAAAGCCTTCGCTCATATGTTGGGTGATGGCTTTGAATTCCTTCTGCTTTCTCTGCAATTCATCTATCTGCATGGAGATGTGCTTGTTCTGTTCCCTTATTTTTCTCATAAGAGGTGCCAGCTCAGGATAAGGTTCTTCCGCATCTCCGTCAGCAAGATCCATCTCATTAATTGGCTTGACCAGTTTTTTCGAAACGAATTTAGATATGATCAATGCTATGATCACCACGACAATGAATATAAGTATAACAGGTCCTGTGATGCCTTTTAACAACAGGAGCACTGTACTCTGCTCCTGTGCAACTCTCAATATCCTCCCATCCTTCAGCTCTCTGGCATAATATATGGTCTTGGTATCCAAAGTGTCAGAGTATCTCTCTGAAAAAGCTTCTCCGTTCTCAGCGGCAGACAAAATCTCATCCCTGCTGCCGTGGTTTTCCATATCGGCTTCATCTGCTTCAGTGTCGAACAGTACTGTCCCGTCAGTATCTATTAGTGTAACTCTATTACTCATGATCTCCATCTTATCTCGGTATTCATCCAGTTCATCGATGTGCTGCGAAATAAGGATCGCCTCTGCCTTCAATTCTCCTTTTATGATGTCTCCAAAATACCCATAGAGCAGGCAAGAAATGCTAAATACACATATCAGAAGCACAGCTGTCGAGACAGCAAGCATGCTTTTGAACATTTTTTTATTCATCGTTACCTCCGACCTTGTATCCAATACCGCGAACTGTTTCTATCAGTTGCCCTGCCTCCTTCAATTTAGAACGTAATGTTCTGATATGTACATCAACAGTGCGGCTTTCTCCGTCAAAATCATATCCCCAAATCTTACTGAGTATCTCATCCCTTGTAAATACAGTCCCCTGACCTTTGAACAAAAGGCATAGCAATTGAAATTCCTTGTAAGTGAGATTTATATCTTCGTTTCCCACTTTGACCATGTGTTTCGATGGGCAAAGATAAAAATCACCTCTTCTATACTCTTCGATTTCCTCATGAC
>CAYTVH010000085.1:0-5959 GCA_964441805.1 uncultured Oscillospiraceae bacterium
CCACGGTATGTTTATGCTGTTGACATTGTATATGATGCCTGACATCCAAAAAATCGCCTGAGTCAGTGATTTTACAAGGTTCAAGAAGTCTTTGCTTATTGCAGAAAGCATACCGCCGAAAAGTCCCCAAACTGTAAAGAACAATACCATCATCAACATGTACAGCGGCAGCTGCAGATAATACACGTCCGGCATGAATCCAAACAACATGAACAGGACTATCATTATCACTACTAAAAACAGATGTACTACCAGCTTTGACAAGTTTACGAATGTTGGTATCACCGAAATCGGGAATTTCATCTTAGTTACCATATACTTGTTGGTTCTGATACAGTTTGCACCGCCTGTGATCATTTCACTCATGTAAAACCATGGTATGAATCCGGTGATGAGCCACAGGAAGAATGGATACCCGTCCACAGGTTTTCCTGCTCTAAGTCCATAGCTGAATGCAAACCAGAAAACGAATATGGTGACCACCGGTTTCACCAGTGCCCACGCCCAACCGAGCGCCGATCCTCTGTATGTTTTGACCAAGTCTGCTTTAGCCAGTTTGATCAACTGCTTTCTGTACGTTATATGTTCTTTAAAAATATTGATTAGTGTCTTCACGTTTTTGCCTCTTTATCTAAAAATACTTATACATATTATATTTTACACCAATACAGCGTGTTTTCCAAGTTATTATTAGTCTTGCGGAGATTCTACCTAAGCTCTTCTTTAGCTTCCTCCGCCGCCTGGTCATTCTCTGCCGGATACAGCACTGCATGGATGGCTTCCTGAGCTTCTTTGACAGAATCTTCATATGGGATGACGGTGCTCAGCTTCTTGCTTCCCATGCTGTAAGTGGCCTGCATGCCTGTCGTTCCGTCTATGGATATGGATGTGATATTCCAACTGCTCATATCCTTTATCTGCATCTTTACGAGGGCTGATATGTCCTTGTTGGACATGTTTGTCTGCATATATCCCTCTACGGCATCCATGAGTTTTGTGTATTTAGTAAGGATCACTTCACTGCGGGTTATTTTCTCAACCATAGCCTTGATCATTCTCTGCTGGTTGCGCCCTCTTTCCATGTCCATATCTTCAAAGGCCTTACGCTCACGGACAAAATAGAGGGCCGCCCTGCCGTCCAGGTGGTTGGTTCCCTTAACGTATGTATAATCCGACACTGCAGATTTGAACGCGAACTCAGACTCCACGTCGACTCCGCCCATCGCATCGATTATCCTTATGAGCATGGAGAAATTGACCCTGAAGTAATAATTGATATCTATATCCATCCAGTCTTCGACGGTGGATATGGTTTCATCCACACCGTAGATACCTGAATGGGTCAGCTTATCGTATGCCCCGTATGAGTGGAGCATCACATATGAGTCTCTAGGGATCGACACAAGAAGTATCTCTCTGTTGACAGGATGGACGGCCATTATCATATTGACGTCACTTCTGGACACACCTTCCAGCTTGCCCCACTGATCGTTGCCTGTTATGTAGACTATGAACGGATCCTCCGTAACATTTATCCTGTCCGCAAAATCATCTGTTTTGACTTCGATGGTTATGGTATCTATTATCCTTGTGTTTTCTTCATAGTTCTCATGGTCTTCGCAGTACATCTCGTAGTTGGTCCTGCTGATGAAAAGCACATCGTTATTAGGCGATTCGCCCTTATTTGTAAGTCTTTCGCAAAGGGCGGAAGTGTCACTTTCGGCAGTATATTCCACTTCAGCCTTGGTGATCAGTCTTTCCTTGGCCTCGTTATACATTTTTGACTCGGAATCCAGCACATATACAGTTTGTCCCTCTATATCTTCCACCTTCTGATAATCGCTTTCTGCTGATACCACCACATAGTAATCTTCCCACTGGGCTTTGTATTCACTTATCTTTTGGAACGTATCATATGTATTGAACAGATAGCTGCAGCCTATGACGAGGACATTTAACATTACCACTCCGAGTATGGCTCCCACAATACGCTTGTTGGTAACTCTTTTAGGTGATTTCATCAGCTTGAACACCAGAATGTCCAAAACAAACAGAACAACAAGTATCAATACGGCATACTTGGCAGGCAATATATCCAGTACACTCATGAGCAGCACGAAAAATGTCTCCACCATCAGCAGTATTATCATTACCAGTGAAAGCCCTATGGACTTGGGCAGCACATTAAATTTTTCTTTTTTATGTTCTTTCTTTTTTCTACTCATATTGCTTAATCTACAAAAATAATCTATAATATCACTGTTGCCCCAACTAAATACATGCGCCGTTAGCTCAATGGATAGAGTCGCAGACTTCGAATCTGTCGGTTGGGGGTTCGAGTCCCTCACGGCGTGCCATCCACAATACGTCCTTCGGACGTATTTTTTTGTATATGGCACGCCGTGAGGGACTCGAACCCGAAAGGGCCTGAGCGTCATCAAACTATCCGGCGAATAGTTTGATAGCGAAGTGTTCAAGCGAGCCGCGGTGGACTCGCGAAGAACGACAAATGCGACAGCATTTGTAAAAGTCCCGACCCGCGACTTAAATGCGTAAGCATTTTGCCACTTATTCCACAGGATACATGACTTCATGTATCTTTTTCTTTACTTCTTCAACCGATTCTTCTTTTGGTATGGATACGAACAGCGGCTTTCCCGGACCCATGCTGTATGTGCCTTTTTCAGCATCCACGCCGTCTACGGCGATGGACTTGATGGTCCATGAGCTCATGTCCTTGAGCTGCATCTTGACGATGGAAGTGATGTCCTTGTTGGACATGTTGGTCTGCATACTTCCTTCGACCGCATTGAGTATATCTGCATAATTCGTCAAGATAACCTTGCTATTGGTTGCCTTCTTCAGGATCGCCTTCATAACTCTCTGCTGATTCTTGATACGCGCTTCATCTTCATCTTCAAAGGCTTTTCTCTCACGAACGAAGTACAGCGCGGCTTTGCCGCTGAGCTCGTTCTCGCCCTTTTCATATGTATAATTGGAAACCGCTGATTTGAATGCCTGAGGCGAATTCACGGTTATTCCGCCGATGGCATCCACAAGATCCACCAGCATCACGAAATTGACACGGAAATAGTAGTTGATCTCTACGTCCAGCCAATCCTCCACCGTAGCGATGGTCTCCTCAACTCCGTAAATACCCGTATGGGTAAGCTTGTCCATCATACCCACTGAATGCAGTTCCACATAAGAGTCCCTAGGCATTGAAGTCAGCAGGATCTGCCTTGTTTCAGGGTTGACGGTAACGATCATGTTAACGTCACTTCTGCACACGTCTTCGATACCGCCTCTGGTGTCTACACCTGAAATGTATATGTTGAACGGATCTTCGGTAACATCTATTCTTTTAGCGAAGTCATTGGTCTTTGATGCCACCTGGATGGTATAGATCTTCTTGGTATTCTTCTTGAATTCCTTATCGTCATCGCAAAGCATGTCATAATTACCTTCGCTGAGGAACACGATCTCATCATGGGTCTTGCCCTTATCATCCACCAGCTTCTCGCCGGCCGACACTGCGTCGGCAGCTGTCTTATATGTGATATCGACTTTTGTAAGAAGCTTTTCCTTGGCCTCGTCGTACATCTTAGAGCCGGTGCTGACTACATACACTTCCTGACCCTTGATGTCTTCCACCTCTGCATATTTGCTATCCTTAAGAACCACTACGTAGAAATTTTCCAGCTGTCTGCCATCGCTGCTTATCTTCTTGAATGTATCAAAAGTGTTGTACATATAGGAGCAGCCCATGACCATCACTATCATTATGATGATCATTATGATGCTGCTTACCAGTCTTTTGGTGCTGCCTTTCCTGCTGCGGACAGCAAGTCTTATGATCGCTACGTCTATCAGCACCAACACAGCAATAAGTATCATGGCATATGCAAAAGGCAGTACATTGAGCATCATGAGCATCCCTATGAATGCAGCCTCCGTCACCAGGGTCGTGATCAGCGCTAAGAGTATGACTATGCCCCTTGAGTTCTTCTTTTTCTTTTTTATCGTATTATTACTGTCCATTTTCTATCTGCTTTTTCTCTTCTTGATACATCTTCTTACAAGTATTATTATACCGATGATCACCAGCACCAGCACAACAACGACTGCTGCCAATATTACGGCTATCTTGTTTGGCTGTTTCAAAAGCTCGCCCGGGCTTTTGCTGTCGATCTCGATCTTCCTGCCATGGGTGGTTGAGTAATACTCAGGCACTTGGTCGTCCTCAAAGGAATCTATATATGATGCCAGCGCATACCATGCCTTCAGTTCCTTCTCACCATCGTAGATGATGTGGTCTTCGAAGTTTTCTATCAGCTGACCGTCTTCATCCTTAGGCTCTATTTTAAGGAGACCAAAGGACTGATCCTTTACAGATCCCAGCATCTGGCATGAATAGAGATCAGCCACCACGCTGTACATCTTGTCGTCTTCTATATCTTTTAGCTCCGTGCCGTCGTTTATCTTCACGTCCACTGCACGGTTCAGTATCAGCCTGTTGTCATTCCATGAGTATTCCATGCCGTTGAAGTACAATCTGGCAACGCCCATGAAATTGGAAATGCTGGCGTCCACTTCTGCAACTGCTTTGAGCTCCTTACCTGTAAGGTATGCCTTAACAAGCGGGTAGCCCGAAAGGCCGTCCTTGCCGTATCCAAGGGAGCTGACGTTGAAGGCATCCGCAACGGTTATATCTCCTTCTTCAAAAGTCCCTCTGATGACGCCCAGGGGAACAACAGTCACATCAGCTTCTTCTCCCACCTGAGCAAGGGCATATTTATATGAGTCGGTGATGAGATTTCCGAGGGGTTCTTCACCCTGAACGATCCCCAGCTCTTCTGTAGAAGTAAACTCAACGTCGTTCTCAGCGATCACCTGATCCCAAGTGAAACCGTACTTGCTGAAATATTCCTTATCGGCAAGGCTGCGATACTTCTTTAATTCGGCGGTCACGGCCGGATCGTCTGCAACCGTTTCATCCAACGGTACCAGGCGGTATGAGCTCATGGCATATCTGCCTGTTTCATCATCTTTTTCCATCAGAGCATGCCCCATATAAGCATTATATGCGCCACAGGAAACTATGTACGTATCACCCACCTGTACAGGTTCTTCGAGAACTGTATGGCTGTGTCCGCTTATGATCAGATCTATATCGGGAACTGCTTCTGCCAGCAGATAATCTTCTGTTTCTTCCATCACGTCAGTTTCGTTTTCGATGGTGCCGCAGTGGGACAGGCATATTATCATGTCCACGTCTTCTTCAGCCTTGATCTTCTCTACGACCTCAGCCGCTGCAGTGTTGGCGTCCTTGAACAGCAGGCCGCTTTCAGGAGCATACTCCACCGCATTTTTACCCATCAGTCCGAACATTGCTGTCTTGATTCCGTTATGTTCTATAACAGTGTATTCCTTGACCCCATAGGCATCACAGGCATCTTTGAGAACTTGTGCATCTGCCTTGAGTTCTTCGTCAGCCAGTGTGGCTTCCCAGTCTATATTGGCAATCACCAGCTGCACGTCCACACCCTTGGCTGCGTCGAACATTCCGGCAAGTCCCAGCGCTCTGTAATCGAACTCATGATTTCCCAGGGTAGTTGCCTCGAATCCGAGATATTCCATCATCTTGACCTCCGATGCCTGCTGGGAGAATGTCACCTGGTAAGGTGTTCCCATGGCAAAATCCCCTGCATCCAGTATGAAGCTGTCAGGATAGTCTTTTTTGACATCGTCCATAGCTGTTTTCAGTTTGGCAAATTCATCAAGATGTGAATGCATGTCATGCGTAAAAACGACCGATACTGTGTCAGTATCGGTCTTATCTGCGTATGCCAAAGCTGCAGGTACTGAACCTGCAATGGCTAAAATTGTAATGACTGCGATCGTTTTAATAATCTTTTTCATTACTTAGTCACCTCACACATATATTGAAGCGGCAGTT
>CAYTVH010000086.1:0-5956 GCA_964441805.1 uncultured Oscillospiraceae bacterium
CTTAATCAGGGTGTCCGGGGTTCGAACCCCCGAGGGTGTACCAGAAACATAAACAGGCTACGGCCTGTTTATTTGTTTTTTTGATAAAACTCTGAAACAAAGGGCTCTGTTAATAATGGCTCTGTTAATAATGTTGGGGTGGATACGATCCTAATTAGAACATGAGCCTTTTTTATTTTTTGAAAATGTGATATTTTAGTAACAACTCGTCTAAAACACCCCATTGTTACTCTGTTTTCAACGTTTATGAATACCGGACAATTTTAGATAACGCCAAATCTTTAAGTTCAGCAAAGTCAAACGCCTGCAACCGTTGAAATTAAAGTAACAAACGCAAAAAATCTTCCTAATGTTACTATACACTTGGGTTCTATGGTATAATTATACAAAACCATGCCATAAAGGAGAGTCCCCATGAAAATCAATAAGAAAAAAACGGCAACCATCATTGCTGTTATCGCAGCGATGATACTTACATCCGTTTCGCTCTGCGGATGTGGTAAGAACGTTATCGCTGATATCCCTGATCCGGAATATTTCTTTGCCGGAACATATATCGATGAGATAAATGAGCATGACGATGTCAAGCAAGTTATCTTAAGATCAAATGACGAGCTATGGACATACGCTGCGGCTTATGTGAATCTGCTCAAATACTCAGGAAAATATCAGTTCGAATCCTTTGACGAAGATCTTTATTCCAGCGGTGATTATTTATGGAACTTCAAGTATAACGGTGCGGAAGAAGTCGAGGATGCTTATTTCGCTCAAATAGAAATAAATTATTACAAGAACACGAATGGCAGAGACAACTATGCCGTTTGGATCACCCTTCACGACCTTGACAATTTCCAGCTGGTCGAAAACGATGTCTATGATATCAACAATATATACGGCACCGAACCAGCCAGTCAGGAAACACAATCGACATCAAGTTATATATCTGATGATTCCGGCAGCAGCTTCGATTCTGACAGCAGCCGGGATGACGACGATGATTTCTGGGATAATGATAACGATGACCTCTACGATGCCAAACCTATTTGTGGCGTCTGCAACGGTGACGGCGACTGCGGAACTTGCGGCGGCGATGGTCTGCTCCACAGTTCGGCATCAGACGAAGAAGACAGGAATTGCTACAGCTGCAGCGGCAGCGGAAACTGCAGGAGCTGCGGAGGAGACGGGAGATTATAACATCAAACACCCCACAATAAACGAACTCGGATAGGATCACCTATCCGAGTTTTTACATTTCCCTAAAAGAAGAAATCTTTAACTAATTTAATAAACAGCAGCACCAATATCCCATAGTACATCGGGCGAACGAACTTGGCGCCTTTGGAAATCGCCAGTGAAGCACCCACATAGTTGCCAAGGGCATATGCAGGAACCGCAACAAGCACGTACAGCCATTTCACGCAGCCTGACAGAGCATACGTGATACTTGAAACAATGCTTACAAACATCGTAACAAAACGTGTATTTCCGTTGGCTGTCACCAGATCATATTTTAACAGCATTGCAAAGGACAGCATATAGAAAGTCCCGCTGGCAGGTCCGTAAAAAGCATGATATGTGCCTACCACAAATCCGATGACTGCCGATAACACTATCATTCTGCGGCGAGAATTTTCTTTTGATCTATCCTCTGTTCCCACGTCAGGTTTTAGAAGCGTGAATATTGCCAGTGCCGGTATCAGCACCATCAGGAGGATCTGCAGGTACCATTCCGAAACCATTAAATTCAATCTTGCTCCCACGAATCCGCCAATCAGCCCAAATGGTACTGCATAAACGGCGTTTTTCACATCTATTTTCCCATTCTTATGAAATTTGGCAACCGATATAAATATACCCGGAAGAAACGACGCCTGATTTGTTCCTACCGCCACATGAGCCGGAACACCTACGGCAAAAAGTGCAGGAAGTGTTATCAAACCACCACCCCCACATACAGCATCAACTATCCCTCCAAAAAAATATGCGATAAATACTACTATTGTTTTCATTGGTCTACTATTTCATTCTTTGTCTTTCTTTAATTTTTCTTCCTGTCTCTGTGTTTGCAACCCCGCCTCTGGCTGTTTCTTTGAAATCAGGGTGCATCTTATCCCCCACTTCTTTCATGGCGTCGATGACTTCATCGGCAGGGATCCTGCTTGTGATCCCGGCCAGCGCCATATCTGCACATGACAGGGCAGTCATTGCACCTGCAACATTTCTTTTGATGCATGGAACTTCCACCAGACCGGCAACGGGATCGCACACCAGGCCCATCATGTTTTTCAGCACCATGGCTACACTATGGATAATCATCTTTGTACTGCCGCCTTTAAGATATACCAAAGCTCCGGCAGTCATTGCAGCTGCAGTTCCTATTTCTGCCTGGCAGCCTCCGCTGGCTCCTGAAATGCTTGCTCTTTCTGCTATGACCTGTCCGATGCCTGCAGCAACATACATGGCGTTTATGATTTCATCATTTTTAACGCCTTTTCTGCTGAGAGGAATCAACACCGATGGAAGAACTCCGCACGCTCCCGCGGTAGGTGCCGCAACGATCCTTTTCATACATGCATTGCATTCGCCCATTTTGATAGCTTCAGTCATGACTTCTCCGGCGAATCCGCCAAGGATGTTGTTTTCATTTTCAACGTATACCCTCATTCGTTCTCCGTCATCGCCCACCAGACCACTGGTGGAAAATCTCTCGGGGTCATAATCTTCGCTGGCAGCAGTCATTGCTTCCCATGCAGCTTTCATCATGCTGCGGGATGCATCTTCTGTAGCTCCTCTGTCTCGTATATCTTCATCCAAAACAGCCTGCCAAAATTCGCAACCGTTGTCAAGACAGTATTCTTCTATCTCTTTTAAAGATTTCCAGCTCATTATCTCCCCTCCTGGTCAATGTATGTAACTCTCAGTATTCCATCCTGATCGTGGAGTTCGTTTATCTCCTCAGCGGGAATAGACTGATCCGTTTCTACTACCATTATTGCGTCTTCGCCTTTTGCATTGCGGAACAGATGCATCTGGGCAATATTTATGTGACGTTTGGCAAGGGCTGCAGTTACTTCTGCCACCATTCCCGGTTTGTCTGTGTTTCTGATGATCAGTGTCGGCACTTCGCCCGAACAGTTTACGTTCATGCCGTCCACCTTGTTGACCCTGATCCTGCCGCCGCCGATTGAGCACGCCTGGATCTCCATGGAGTCTCCCCCTTCATCGGTCACCCGACAAAGAGCTGTATTGGGATGCGCCTCCGGTATCTCTGTTCTCAATATCTCAACAGCCATTCCTTCTTGCTCTGCTATGGAAAAACTGCGAGGTATCCTCATGTCGTCAGGTTCCATTCCCAAAAGTCCTGCCACCAGGGCCACCTCTGTTCCGTGACCTTTACCGGTTTCTGCAAATGATCCATGGAGCCATATTTTCGCAGTTTTCGGCTGTCCGTCTAAAAGCGCTCTTACCATCAGTCCTATCCTCACTGCTCCCGCAGTATGTGAGCTTGAAGGACCTACCATTATCGGGCCTATTATATCAAAGATATTCATGCTACCCTCCTTAAGCAAAGAACGAGCCGCTGCGACCCGTTCTTCTTTTATTGTTTATTAATTATACTTCACTATTTAAGGTAATTACAATATGATTATTCTTCATCAGCAATAGCTTTGTCGAACAGATCCTGGATTTCCTTTGAAGGCTCTTTGTCGATAAGAGTTACAACTACCGCGCAAACAAAGCCTGCGATGAAGCCAGGGAACAATTCATAGATGCCTGTTGGACCTGACAAGAATGCAAGCCACAGGATGTCCACCAGGAATCCGCCAACTACGCCGGCAACTGCGCCTTTGTATGTGAATCTCTTCCAGAACAGGGACAGCAGGATAACAGGTCCGAATGCTGAACCGAAGCCTGCCCATGCATTTTCTACCATGTTCATGATAGCCTGAGCACCTTCGCCCTTGCTGGAGGCTATAAAGAATGCGATTACTGCTACTGCCAGAACTACTAGTCTTCCTACCCAGAGAACTTCCTTTTCACTGGCTTCCTTTCTGATGATAGGCTTGTAGATATCTGATGTGAATGAGCTGGAAGCAACCAGCAGCTGTGAGTCGGCAGTCGACATGGATGCAGCGATGATCGCAGCCATCAGAACACCTGCCAAAAAGCTTGGGAACAGCCGTCTTGCGAATTCGATGAATACCATCTTCTGTGCCCCAGCTGTCAGCAGTTCTTCTGCCAGCAGCATTCTTCCGAAGTAAGCGATGAGGCATGCACATCCCAGGGTAACGATGACCCAAATGATAGCCATAGTCGCACTTTTCTTTACCATTGAAGGTTTTTCGATGGACATGAATCTAACCAGGATATGCGGCATTCCGAAGTAACCGAGACCCCATGCCAGTCCTGAAACGATCTCTTTCCATGAAGCATCAAATATTCCTGTGCCGAATGAGCATTCAACCATTTGGCCGCTTGCAGCATCCTGGTATGAGTATACTGCAGCAAGCGCTCCTGTGTCCAGCTGCTGAGTCAGCACGATAATAATAGGCACTGCCAGCAGCGCGAAGAACATCAGCAGACCCTGGAAAAAGTCAGTCCAGCATACAGCTTTGAATCCGCCGAAGAATGTGATGATCAGCATTGCCAGAGCGAATATGATCATTGCCGCCTGAGTGTTGAGTGCAGGGAATATGGTTGTGAATACAGATGCACCTGCAACGTATGCAGAAGCAACATATATTGTAAAGCAAATGAAAAATATGATAGCACTGATAACCTGAAGAGTATGGCTCTTGGTCAGGAATCTATTGCCCAGATACTGAGGAACTGTGATGGCATCTCCTGCAGCATGAGAGAACTGTCTCAGTCTCTTGGCCACGAAGATCCAGTTGGCTGCTGTGCCCAGTGCCAGACCGATACCGATCCACATCTGACCGAAGCCGAATGCCAGGATGCTTCCCGGAAGTCCCATCAGCAGCCATGCAGACATATCGGATGCCTGAGCTGACATGGCAGTTACCCATGGGCCCATGCTTCTTCCGCCGAGGAAGTAGTTTGCCTGTGAGTCATTGCTTCTTTCTTTGAAGAAGAAGTATACGCCCATACTCACCAGTATCGCGAAGTATAAGACAAATGCTAAAATTTCGCCGTTCATTGTTGAATCTCCTTTAATATGTAATCTTTGTTAAGTCCCGTCGGCAGCCGATCATACTGAAAAAGCTCCGATAACTCCCATAGAATAACACACTTTTAACTAGAATGAAACACAGAATCAAGTTCAAATATTATGCTGTACATTATTTGCTTATAATTGATAAACTTATTGAAATTTCAATATTTATAATATAGAATAAGTTTAATACTAAAATAAATACCAAAAATAAATTTTAAAAATTAAAGGTGAAAAAATGAAGAAAAACTCCAGAAACACTAAAGGTAAGATCGTATCGGCTGCATGGAAGCTGTTTTATGAACAGGGTTATGACGAAACCACCGTAGAAGAGATCGTAGAAGAGTCAGGCACATCAAGAGGCTCGTTCTATCATTACTTCGAAGGAAAGGACGCCCTTCTTTCCTCCCTCTCGGTACTCTTTGACGACAAGTACGAAGAGCTTTCCAAAACCATGGACCCTGATCTTTCACCAATAGAAAAATTAAAGTATATAAACCAGGAGCTGTTTTTGATGATAGAAAACACCGTTTCTGTAGAATTATTAGGCAGGCTGTTCGCCACCCAGCTGACCACCAGCGGCGAAAGGCACCTGCTCAACACCAACAGAACATACTATAAACTTCTGCGTCAGATCACCACGGAAGGCCAGAAACAGGGGCTCTTCAAGGATGAATTGTCTATCAACGATATAACAAAGGCCTACGCCATGTTCGAGCGCGGTCTCATGTACGACTGGTGCATATCCAGCGGCAACTATTCACTTTGTCAGAACGCCCAGAC
>CAYTVH010000087.1:0-5883 GCA_964441805.1 uncultured Oscillospiraceae bacterium
ACTTCGATGACAAAATCGCCGCGACCAAGCGTGAAGCGGCAATAAAAAAGCTGCCCCTTAAAAAGAAGCAGCTTTTGCTGTCGTCCGCAGATAATGTTTTAAATCAGCGCGCTTCTGCGAACTGACTGTTGTACAGTTTCTCATAAAAACCGCCCTGAGCCAGCAGGCTTTCATGGGTACCCTGCTCGATGATATCGCCGTGATCCATCACCAGGATGTGATCTGCATCCTTGATGGTGGACAGTCTGTGGGCGATGATGAAGCTGGTCCTGCCGTGCATGAGATTGGCCATGGCTTTCTGGATCAGCGCTTCGGTTCTCGTATCTACAGAGCTTGTAGCTTCGTCCAATATCAATATGGGGGCATCTGCCAGGAAGGCTCTGGCTATGGTCAGCAGCTGTTTCTGACCGGCGGATATGTTGGATGCTTCTTCGTTGATCTCCATATCATATCCCTTAGGCTGGGTCTTGACGAAGTGGTCAATGTGAGCCGCTTTGGCTGCAGCTTCCACTTCTTCATCGGTGGCTTCACGATTGCCGTATCTTATGTTTTCTCTGATGGTATCGTTGTAAAGCCAAGTATCCTGAAGGACCATGCCGAACAGCTCCCTCAAGTTGTCTCTCGAAAGATCAGTTATATCCGTCTCGTCTATAGTTATCCTGCCGCCGTCCAGTTCGTAGAATCTCATCAGCAGCTTGACTATGGTTGTCTTGCCGGCACCTGTATGGCCTACGATGGCAACCCTCTGGCCCGGTTTTGCATCGAAGGTGAAATCCTTGATGACAGGCTCGCCCTTCTTGTAGCCGAAGCTTACGTTTTCGAAGGAAACGTGCCCCTTTGCAGTATCTGCATCTATATGAGCTGAAGGCTCTTTATCAAGATCCACTTCTTCCTCTTCATCGATCAGCTCGAAGATACGCTCTGCCGCTGCAGCCGTGGACTGGAGCTGATTGACGATGCTCGCCAGCTGGGAAACAGGATGGTTGAAGTTTCTCACGTACTGGATGAATGCCTGTATATCGCCGATGGACACTCTGCCGCCTATGGCAAGGAATCCCCCCAGCAGGCAAACTGCCACGTATGACAAGTTGCCGATGAGGATGGTCGCCGGCTGCATGAATCCTGAGATGAACTGGGACTTCCATGCGGCCTCGCAAAGCTTGTCGTTATATTCGTTGAAGACTTTCTCCGATTCTTCCTCTCGGTTGAAAGCCTTGACTATCTCGTGACCTGTATACATCTCTTCCACATGACTGTTGACAAGGCCCAGATATTTCTGCTGGTTTTTGAAATGTCCCTGTGATTTGGAAATTACGAACTTGATCACTATCATGGAAAGAGGCATGCTTATGAGGGCTACAACTGTCATCAGTACGTTTATACTCAGCATCATTGCCAGTGTTCCTATGACCGTAGTCACGCTTCCTATGGTAGATGTCAAACTGTTGGAAAGAGTCTGGTTGACAGTTTCTATATCGTTGACCATGCGGCTCTGGATCTCCCCGTGGGTCTTGGTATCGAAATATTTCAGAGGCAGTCTGTCCAGCTTGACACTCATCTTGTCACGAAGTTTATAGATGACTTTCTGGGAGACATCTGCCATGATCCAACCCTGGATGACGCTGAAGGACAAGCTGAGTAAATACATTCCAAGGAGGATCAGCAATATGTTGAGCAGTCCGCCAAAATCCACACCCTCAGTGCTCGAAAGCCCTCTGACCACCTTGTCTGTGGCTGCTCCCAGCACTGCAGGGGAAATGATGGTGAACACCGTACTCAGCATGGCGAAGGCAAAAACTACTATCAGTCTGAATTTATAAGGTTTCAAGTAGGCCAGCAGCTGTTTCATGGTCTTGCCGAAATCCTTGGCCTTTTCAGGAGGCATCATATCTTTTTTTGACATCTTAGCCATTACCTGCGCCCCCTTTCCAGTTCTTCTTCGCTGAGCTGAGACAAGGCGATCTCTTTGTAAACGTCGCAGCTTTTCATCAGCTCTTCATGGGTGCCTTTGCCTGCCAGTTTTCCGTCATCGAGGACCAGGATCTGGTCTGCATCCATGATGGTGTTTATTCTCTGAGCGACGATGAGCATGGTGCTGTCCCCCACGTTTTCCTTGAGGGCAGCCCTGAGGGTCTTGTCGGTCTTGAAATCCAGTGCCGAAAAACTGTCATCGAAAATATATATCCTCGGCTTCTTCACCAGTGCTCTTGCTATGCTAAGTCTCTGTTTCTGACCGCCTGATACGTTGGTTCCTCCCTGAGCGACTTCTTCATTGAGACCATCAGGTTTTTCTGCGATGAAGGCGCTCGCCTGTGCGATGGCCGCAGCCTCATTCATGGCTTCTTCATCGGCATCGTTTTTACCGTACTGCAGGTTGGTTGCGATGGTTCCCGAGAACAGCACTCCCTTCTGAGGGATGTATCCTATCTGCTCTCTCAGATCATGCTGCTTCATCCTCCTAACATCGATGCCGTCCACCAGTATCTGGCCTTCGCTAACATCGTAAAATCTCGGTATCAATTTCACCAGAGATGATTTGCCGCTTCCGGTTCCGCCTATGACGGCCGTTGTCTTGCCCGGCTCTGCCGTGAAGCTTATATCTTCAAGGGTCTTTTCCTCTGCATCAGGATATGCAAAGCTCACGTTCCTGAATTCCACTCTGCCTTTCGGCTCGTCAAAGGTTTCCGGAGCCTTCGGGTCTATTATGGTCGGAGCCACATCCAGCACTGCACCTATCCTCTGGGCAGATACTGCAGCTCTCGGGATCATGATGAACATCATGGTCACGAAGAGGAATGACATGATAACATGCATAGCATACTGAAGATATGCCAGCATGTCGCCCACCATAAGTTTATCCGCTTCTATGAGATGTGCTCCTGCCCACACGATCAGGATGCCCACTGCGTTCATCACGAACATCAGGGCAGGCATCATGAACGACATGGCTTTGTTTACGAATAAATTCAATTTTGTCAAATCCCAGTTAGCCTCATCGAACCTTTCCTGTTCAGACGTTTCGGTGGTGAAAGCTCTGATCACCAACATCCCCGAAAGTCTTTCTTTCATTATGAGGTTCAGCCTATCCAGCTTTTTCTGCAGCACTTTGAACTTGGGAAGCACCAGAAAAAATGCAGTTCCCATGATAACGATGATAGCTGCCAGCGCTATCCCTACGGTCCACGATAAAGAAACGCTGGTCTGAAGCGCTCTGACCACCGATCCTACCCCCATGATGGGTGCGAAGATTGCCATACGAAGAAGCATGACTGTCGTCTGCTGAACTGTCTGCACGTCGTTGGTTGATCTGGTGATCAGTGATGCAGTGGAAAACTCCTCCAGCTCTGCAGCAGAAAAAGCAGTTACCTTATTAAAAAGTGCATGCCTTATATCCCTTGATGATTTGGCCGCTGTCCTTGATGCCAGGAAACTTCCTCCCAAAGCAAATATCATAGTAGCTATGGATATGACGATCATTATCATGCCTGTCTTCCATATATACGGCATGTTGCCCTTTACTATACCCTCATCTATTATGTCCGACATATACGCAGGCAGCGCCAGTTCGCACATGGCTTGCCCGAACAGGAACAGTACGATCAATACGATATATGGAATATATGGCCTATAGTATTTCAATACAGTTTTCATATATCATTACCCCCTTTCGGTATTATTCCCAATAGACCCATTCTACTTCCACCAACTTTAGTTGTCAATGGATTGGTTGACAATTAAAATGATCAGGTTGACAATCTGCTTCTGATATCATAAAATCCTTATGTACTCGTCCAAGGCCGTTAGTGTGTCTATACAGAAGGGAGAAAAAATGTCTGTAAAGGATCTGGCTTTAAAAGCCTTGACAGAAAACAGCGGTACCTTCCTTTCAGGGGAAGAACTGTCCAATAAGCTGGGAGTTTCCAGAACTGCCGTGTGGAAAGCCATCAAAACTTTAAGGGAAGAAGGCTACGCCATTGAAGCTGTGACCAATAAAGGGTATATGCTCATGGAAAGCGGCCGGTCCATAACAGAAGACAGTTTGCGCGCCTGCCTGCCTTCAAAATATAAGAACAATGACATCTATGTGTTCGATGTGCTTGATTCAACCAATATATATGCCAAGCAGCTGGCAATACAGAAAGCCCCTCACGGCACCATCGTCCTTGCTCACCGCCAGACAGGAGGAAAAGGCCGACTGGGAAGAAGCTTTTTCTCCCCGAAAGAGGGCATATACCTTTCCATAATAATCAAGCCTGATTTTGATATAAGCAAATCGGTGCTGGTAACATCTGCCGCCGCTGTGGCTGTGGCTGAGGCCATAGAAAAAGTCTGCGGCAAGCAGGCCGGCATCAAGTGGGTCAATGATGTGTATGTGGATCAGAAAAAAGTCTGCGGCATCCTTTGCGAGGGGATCAATGACTTTGAGACGGGGCAGATCGAAAGCATCGTGATCGGCATCGGCATCAATACAAGTTTAAAGGGTTTCCCAAAAGAGCTCCTGTCCATAGCCGGTGCTGTGACCGGCGATTATTGCCGATCGGCACTTGCTGCTCAAGTCATCGCAAGAGTCCTTGATTTGACATTCAATATAGAGGACAGAGAGTATATCAAAGCATACAGAGAAAAGAGTCTTGTCATCGGCAAAACCGTTTCGGTATATAAGGGCGTGTATCGAAAAGATCCTCAGGAAGAGATCCCTTCACGGTCTGCCCGCGTCCTTGATATGGACGATGACGGAGGTCTGATGGTCCTCTATTCAGATGGAACAAGAGAAACTCTGACTTCAGGAGAAATCTCCATACGCCTGTAAAGCTTGCATATATGATCCCGGAGGAACTTAAATGTCCAATGACAACAAAGCTTATTCAAAAACAACATATCTGGCTCTGTGCGGACTGTTTGCCGCGCTGACCGCCGTATGTTCATATATTACGATCCCTCTGGGTTTCACGCCTGTTCCTATGACTCTTGGTACTTTAGGTGTTTTTCTTGCCGGGGGTCTTCTGGGGAAAAAGTATGGCACCATAAGTATTGCTGTCTATGTCCTGATGGGCGCCGTTGGCATCCCTGTTTTTGCCGGCTTTCAAGCAGGTATCGGCGTGCTGGCAGGACCCACAGGCGGCTTCATAATAGGATATATACCGGCAGCTTTCATCATTGGCTGCGGGGTGGACGCCTCAGCTGCCGCCGCAGGCGGTCGAAAGCTTGCCCTTTGCATAGGGGCGATGATCCTGGGGCTTGCTGCCTGTTATGTGTTGGGGATCCTTTGGTTCTTGATCCTTACGGGAACGGGGCTGTGGGCATCCCTTGTCGCCTGCGTATTCCCATTCATCCCTGCCGATGGGGTGAAAATCTTAGCTGCCCTTATTCTTGTGCGAAGGCTTAAGCCATTTGTTACATTATAGCTTGGCCCCATTGTTCAGTTTATTGACAGTTCTGTGAAGAGGAGCCTTAGACTCAAGCTTGAACTTGGTATCATATCATGAGTTTGACATGGTCTTTTCAATGGTATTTTCAATCACACATCGTTGTGTCAATTTTACCAAGGTAGGCTTTTGCTCCATATAACGATACCTTTTGAGGAAAAGCCTACAAGTAATCTGCCCGGTGACAATCTGAGGTATTACAGACAGAGGAAGTCTCTGACCACCAGACAGCTTGCAGAGCAAATAGATGTTGTACCTGCTGATCTGATTATTTTGATTACCCATATTATTGTAGAGTTCCGGTTCATAAGCAGCAATCTGTACAGTTTGTTTTCCATGCAACGAACAAATCAAATTTTCCAGTTTCTGATAGCATTTTTCAGTTTATGGTCAATATCCATTCGGGTCTGTTTACATTCCTTTGGATAGTCCTTTGCGGCCTTGAACATAAAACGAA
>CAYTVH010000088.1:0-5778 GCA_964441805.1 uncultured Oscillospiraceae bacterium
TGCCACTCATGTAAAGAGCCTTTCGCGGCATAAAGCTGCTGGCTCTGAATTTCCAGAATGGTGGCTCAATTTACACCGGACTGGCGGCTCTGCCGCACCGTAATATTCACTAAAGCCTTGGTTTCTTTCTCGTACTGTTTGAGTAGCTTAGCTACGAGTTTACGAGAAAGTCCAAGGCTTGTGAACAATATTCAGGAATTTCCGATTTCGAGGACTAAATAAGCAGGCATAAGGAAAACATATTATAGCTAATGATATTTATTACTCAATTGAAATATCCACTTAAGTCCAGTATAATATTATCCATGAACAATAACAAAACCGACTTCACAAAACGACCTTTACAGGTCTTCATAAGCTATTTCAAACCCCACTACAAGCTGTTCATCTTAGACCTGGGGTGTGCGCTGATCGCGTCTCTTATCGATCTGGCATTTCCACTGGTTGCAAGGCGTGCCATGTATGATATGCTGCCGGGCAAGGAGTATGAGACTTTCTTTACAGTGATGACGATCGTGGCAATAGCATTCTTATTGAGAATTGCCATGAACTACATAATAACTTACTGGGGTCATATGTTTGGTGTGCGCGTGGAAGCGGATCTCAGGGATGATCTGTTTTCCCATATCCAGACTCTCGACTTTGAATTCTTTGACAAGAACAAAACCGGGCAGCTGATGAACCGTATGACAGGTGATTTATTTGAGATAACAGAGCTTTCTCACCACGGTCCTGAGGACTTGTTCATAGCGGCCATAACCATACTGGGATCCATCATAATAATGGCGACCATCAGGTGGCAGCTGGCACTTCTTATATTGATAATCATACCTGTATTCCTGTTCATAGTTATCCTTTGCAGGAAGCGCATGGTCAGAGCATCCAAGAAGGTCAAGGTCAAGATGGCTGAGATCAACGGCGAGATCGAATCGGGACTTTCAGGTATCAGGACTTCCAAGGCATTCGCCAACGAACAGGCAGATTACAAAAAGTTCTACGATGCCAATGAGCAGTTCAAGACGGCCAAGTGTGACAACTATAGAGCCTTCGGCCAGTTCAATTCGACACTTGAATATTTCCTTTGCATAATGCCTGTAGCCATACTGGCTTGCGGCGGATGGCTGATAATGAGAGAGGAGATGAACTATGTCGATCTGATCACCTTTTATCTTTTCGTAAGCACATTCATCAATCCTCTGAGAAAACTCAGTAACTTCGCGGAGATGTTCATGAACGGATGGGCAGGACTCACCAGATTCATAGATGTGATGAGTATGGAGCCGGACATCAAGGATCCGGAGGAGCCAAAAGAACTTAGCATCGAAGAAGGCACCATAACATTCGAAGGAGTGAGCTTTGCATATAACGAAGAAGTGGAAGTTCTCCATGACATAAACCTTGAGATAGAAGGAGGCCGATCCGTAGCCATAGTAGGCCCTTCGGGAGGCGGAAAGAGCACGCTTTGTCAGCTGATCCCCAGGTTTTATGATGTGAACGAGGGATGCATCAAGATCGACGGTACAGACATAAGAGATGTGCAAAAGGCAGAGCTTCGAAAAGCTATCGGCATCATTCAGCAAGACGTATTTCTCTATGCAGATACCATCATGGAAAATATCCGGTACGGCAGTCCGGATGCCACTGATGAAGAAGTTATGGAAGCTGCCAAGAAAGCAGAGATCTACGATGACATCATGGCCATGCCGGAGAAGTTTGATACTTATACAGGCGAGAGAGGCGTGCTGCTCAGCGGCGGTCAGAAGCAGAGGGTGGCGATCGCTCGTATCTTTCTCAAGAACCCGCCGATACTTATTCTTGATGAAGCCACATCGGCTCTTGATACGGTAACAGAATCAAAGATACAGCAGGCTCTGGATAAGCTGGCAGAAGGAAGGACTTCCATAATCATCGCCCATAGACTTTCGACCATCAAAAATGTTGATCATATAATTTTGATCAACGACGGCATGATAGAAGAAGAAGGAAGCCACCATGAGCTGATGGCAAAAGATGGTCACTATGCCGAACTTTACCACGCTAGCACGTTATAATTATCTTGCAATTTCCAGATGTTGTTTTTATAATATAACCATAGACAGCATATAATAATAACAGATCCTGAAGTGTACGTTGAGGAGCTTATAATTCAACCTACGTGACGACATTGGGAGCTCGAGTTTCCGGAGCTGATGCCAGGCCTCCATAGAGTGGAAGGCAGAGGCAGGAACAGGGCACCCCCCTATCAGTGATAGGGTGTGAATTATTGATCCTTGACGGCATGTCGGGATTTTTTTTGCACAAATTCCTTTTGATGAGAAAATCACTTTAATGAAAAGAATGAATATGATAAAATCAAACAAATGTATAAAACAAAAATTATATTTTAAATGGAGAAATAATATTGAAAGCATTAACATCAAAGGAAATTCTGGACAAGGTATCTGATTCATCCATAAATAAATCAGGTGGAAGTTTTAAGACACTGCTGCTTTTGGCAATACTCGCAGGTGCATACATCGCCATAGGCGGATTCGCATCGACGATGGCGTCCTATAACCTGACTGCGAACCCTGATACCTTTGGTCTGGGTAAGCTGGTTGCAGGATGTGTGTTCCCGGTGGGACTGATGATGGTAGTGATGTGCGGCGGTGAACTTTTCACAGGAAACTGCCTGATGATCACAGGTGTAGCCGATAAAAAAATCAAATTCAGCGGCATGTTCAGAAACTGGGCCATCGTTTATATAGGAAACTTCATAGGAGCTCTTATCTTCGCATATTTCGTGTTCTACACTGATCTTTTGGATGCCAGCGGCGGACTTCTTGGTGCTGTTACCATCAAAACAGCCATCGCCAAGTGCGAACTGGATTTTACCAAGGCTGTGATCCTGGGGATCATGTGTAACTGGCTCGTATGCCTTGCCGTTTGGATGGCCACAGGGGCCCAGTCCACGGTAAGTAAAATATTTGCGTGCTTCTTCATAATAATGCCGTTTGTCATCGGCGGATTTGAACACTGTGTTGCCAATATGTACTTTATTCCTGCGGGGATGATGGCAGCAACAAACGAAGCATATGTACAGGTTCTGGGACTCGATATATCCGGCCTGACCATCGGCAATCTGCTGATCAAAAATCTGCTGCCTGTTACCATCGGCAACATCATCGGCGGCAGCGGTTTCGTCGGCATGATGTACTGGATGATACATAGAAAATAATGTTTTAATGATATATCTATAGGGTGGAACCATGAACGATTGGGATTTTATGAAAGAAATCGAAATCAATGAGATCGAAGGATTTCGCATAGGCAATGCACAGGATGTGAAGGGCGGTACAGGTTGTACCGCCATTATCTGTGATGGAGGTGCCGCTGCAGGTGTCGATGTGAGAGGCGGCGGTCCGGCAACGAGGGAGACTGATCTGCTCGATCCTACTAAAATGGCACAGCAGGTGTACGGCGTGATGCTGTCAGGCGGCAGCGCATTCGGCCTTGATGCATCGACCGGTGCCATGAAGTATCTGGAAGAGCGCGATATAGGCTTCGACGTTGGCATAGGCAAAGTTCCCATAGTACCGGCTGCATGTCTTTTTGATCTGATAGCAGGCGATCCAAAGTGCAGACCTGATGCTGCCATGGGTTATGCAGCCTGCGTGGCTTCAGAAAAGAATGCTCCTGAAAAGGGCAACTATGGTGCAGGCACAGGTGCCACCGTCGGCAAGTTCCTTGGACTTGATCGCCTCATGAAAGGCGGTCTTGGCACTTATGCTGTGCAGATCGGTGATCTTAAGGTGGGCGCGGTTGTTGCTGTCAATTGCCTGGGAGACGTTTACGACGCTGATACCGGTAACCGGATAGCCGGTATCCTCAATGAAGATAAAACAGCTCTCCATAACACTAGGCGAATCATGTGGGAATCTGTAGAGCACGTGAAGAACGTATTCACCGGAAACACCACCATCGGCTGTATCATAACCAATGCAGAGCTCACCAAGGATCAATGCAACAAGCTGGCATCCATGGCCCATAACGGATATGCAGCAGCCATAAAACCTGTCCACACATCTGCAGACGGAGACACCATTTTCTGTCTCGCAAAGGGCAGTGTAAAGGTAAATCAGGATGCTCTCGGTGATCTGGGGGCTTACGTCATGGCCAAAGCCATAGGCGAAGGTGTAAAAAACGCAGTATCTGCATACGGCTTCAAAGCCATGTGCGATTTGAACGATAAGGAAGTAAACCAATGAAAAAGATAGCCATCATAGACGGTAACAGTTTGATAAACAGAGCCTATTATGCCATGAGAAACCCCATGATAACAAAAGAGGGGATCTTTACCCATGGCATTTTCGGCTTCATAAACATGCTGGATAAAATCAAAAGAGACTATGCTCCTGAATATATGGCCATAGCCTATGACCTGAAGGCACCGACTTTCAGACATAAACAGTACGAAGACTACAAGGCAGGCAGAAAGAAGATGCCGCCTGAACTTGCCATGCAGATACCGCTGTTAAAAGATGTGATGCGCGCCATGAACATCAAGCAGCTTGAGATCGAAGGATTCGAAGCCGATGATATCATCGGAACAGTGGCTAGAGAAGCTGAAGAAGCAGGATTACAGCCGTATATCATCACAGGTGATAAGGACGAACTGCAGCTGGCTACAGATATTACGACCGTAATAATCACCAGAAAAGGCGTTTCAGAGTTCGATATATTCGACAGACAAGCCATGATAGATAAATATGGATTTACCCCGACCCAGTTTATAGACTTCAAGGGTCTCATGGGAGATAAGTCCGACAATATACCGGGGATACCGGGCGTAGGTGAAAAGACTGCCACAAAGCTGATCATGGAATACGGCAGTGTTGAAAGCATCATAGAAAATGTGGACAACATCACGCCTGCAGGCCTCAAAGCCAAGGTGGAAGACAATGCTCAGCTGGCCATGATGAGCAAGCGACTGGCCACCATAAATACCAATGTGCCGCTGGATTTCGATCTTGAAGATATGCGCCTTGGAGAGCCTGATTATGATGAGCTGATCAAGCTCTATACCAAGCTGGAATTCAACAAGTTCCTCAAAAAGCTGAAGGTGACCGGGGGCATTGAAAAATCGAACGATCCCGAAGAAGCACATGTGTTGTTGGCAGATGCCGATTCTTTCGAAAAAGTATTGATAAATGATGATGGTGTATTAGAAAACCTTAAATTCACAGGCGAGACTGTCATCAAGGTATTTGGAGACAACAACCATCTGGCCAAACCGGTTATCGAAGGTGTCGCTGCCATAAATGACGGTAAATACTATTACTTCGATCTTCAGAAGCTCAACGGCTTCATGGACTGGTTTGAAATGCAGGATATCGTTCTCATTGGCCATGATCTGAAAATCGATCACTACATGCTGATGTGTGCAGGTGCAGAGCCTAAGACATCTGGTTTTGATACAGCTGTTGCCCAGTATGTCCTGGATTCGGGAAGAAGCAACTACAGTCTGTCAGCCCTTTCCAATGAATACCTCCACATTTCCGTTGAGGAAGAAAAAGACTTCATGGCAGCCAACAGTCAGGTGGATCTTTTCACTGATAATGTGAAGCTGTTCATGGACTACGGCTTCAAGGTTTGCTTCTCGATCCTAAACTTAAAAGAGGCTCAGAAGAAACAGCTGGAAACTAAAGCCCTTGAGAAGATCTACTACGATGTGGAGCTTCCTCTTGTCATGGTCATGGCATCCATGGAAAAAGAAGGGTTCAAAGTCGATAAGGACGA
>CAYTVH010000089.1:0-5711 GCA_964441805.1 uncultured Oscillospiraceae bacterium
TTTCATCCACGAAGAAGAGGCACTATTGGTTTCTCAGGTAAATATGTCTGACATACAGCTGACATGCAAAGGAATTGCACACGTGCCAGAAAAGATCCCTTGGATCCTTGCCGGTCTCGAATTTAGGCATCGATGTACCCTCAAAGGCGTGCTTTACAGAAAGCTCCACCATGTCACAGAACTGATCATAGGAATGCTCTGCATCTTTGAAATCGATGGCCAGCTTTATGAGGCGTGAAATTTCTTCTATGGTATATACCGGTTTCAAAAGCGCGATGACCACAAGGCAAGCCATGGTCAACCTGTTGTACTTCTTGTTTTCAGGTGCCGGTATGTATTTGAGTTTGACGTAGTTGTTCACCATGGTGCGGGTCAGGACCCTGCTGCCATCAAGCGACAAATAATCTCCCAGCCAATCATCCAGCAGTTTGAGCACCTGCTCAAGATACTGGTCCACCGAAGGCAGATCGTTCCATCTCGGAAGTTTGAATTCTTCCAATACCTTTGATTTTGTCATGTTTTACCTCACGAAGGTTCCGATAATAAATAATACAAAACTGTATATCATAAAAAAGATAGCATACTTGCAAAATCATGTCAACCGGTTGACAAAGTTATCATAATGGGGTAACATAGTTTTCATAACTAGGTAAATTATTTGTAAACATTTGCACACGTCAGAGTACAAGATGCATGAAGCAAGGAGACATTATGAAGGAAATAAAGCAGTTGACACCCGCATACAAGGGAGATACCTATACGGATTTCCGGGACATGCTCAACAAAACGGTGGAAAAACATCGCGATTTCGATGCGTTCATAATCAAGCATAAGAAAAGCCGCAAGGAATTCACATATCAGCATATCACATTCGGACAATTCAGAGACCATGTGAATCAGCTGGGCGAAGGTCTGCTGGCAGAAGAAGGGCAGGGCAAGCGTATCGCCATCATCGGCAAGAACAGATATGAATGGCTGGTCAGCTATTTTGCGGTGCTGGGCGGTCTTGGCATCTGTGTTCCTTTGGACAAGGGGCTTCCTTATGAGGAGCTGGAATCATCGCTGGTCAGAAGTGCCGCAGATATTTTGATCTTCGATCCGGACCACAAAGGTCAGGTGGAAAAGCTGAAAGCCGAGGGCAAAGTGGCCGTTAAAACATATATATCCATGGAAGCGCTGGAAGGATATCTTTCGGTTTATGATTATATCAAAAAGGGTGCGGAAGAGTTAGATGGGCGAAGCGCTGCGGCCGGAGGCCCGGAAGACTCCGGAGCCTTTGGATATGCGGACCTTTGCATAGACCCTGAGAAGGTGGACCTGCTGCTTTTCACATCAGGAACCACATCCATGGCCAAGGCGGTAATGCTCAGCCAGAGAAATATCATGTCAAACCTGGAGGCTATCGAGAAAGTGATCCACATCACTCCGGAGGACACCAGCATGGCATTCCTGCCGTACCACCACACTTTTGGCGCCATCGGGCAGTTTGCCATGATATCCATGGGTGCCACCACCACCTACTGCGACGGATTGAGATATCTCCAGAACAATCTGGTGGAATACAAAGTTTCGGTATTCTTCTGTGTGCCTCTTCTGATAGAATCCATCTACAAGAAGGTCATGGCAACAGTCAAGAAAGAAGGTAAGGAAAATACCGTTGCATTGGGAATGAAACTGACGAAGCTGCTGCTGAAGCTGGGTATAGACATCAGAAGAAAAGTATTCAAGGAAGTGCTTGAAAAACTGGGCGGAAACATCAGACTGGTTGTCAGCGGTGCATCAGCCATCGATCCCGAGGCTCTCGAAGGATTCAAGGCGTTCGGCATCACGGCACTGCAGGGGTACGGCATGACAGAATCATCGCCTGTAATTTGCGTGGAAAATGCTTTTGAACAGAAGACAGGGTCCATCGGAAGACCGCTTCCGGGTGTGGAAGTGCAGATCTTTGAACCAAATGAAGATGGCATCGGAGAATTGATCGCCCGCGGACCGAACGTGATGCACGGATACTATGAAAATGAAGAAGAAACTTCCAAAGTCCTGGCTGACGGATGGCTCCATACAGGTGACCTGGCGCGCGTAGATAAAGACGGATTCGTGTTCATCTGCGGACGTAAGAAAAACGTCATCGTTCTCAAAAATGGCAAGAACGTTTATCCAGAAGAACTGGAAGTGCTGATAAACAACCTGCCGTACGTTGAAGAATGCATGGTATTCGGTCAGCCAAGACATAATGACGGCGACGAAAAGGATCTGGCTGTCTGCGCCAAGATCGTATATAAGCCTGATTGGATGAAGGAAAACCACGGGCTGGATGCAGCGGCTGTAAGCGAAGCAGATGCTGCTGATGCAGCGGCACAGATCGAGGCGCTGATCAAAGAAGACATCAATAAGATCAACGAAACCCTGCCGACATATAAGCAAATGCTTAGAGTCATCGTCACCGACCGGGAAATGATAAAGACGACTACAGGCAAAGTCAAGAGATACGAAGAAGCTAAGAATCTGTAGGACTGACGAGGTGCCCTTGTTGTCCAATTTTTAATAAATTATAAAAAAAGACAATCTGCAAGCTAAAAAGGGGTGTTTTCTGGCGAAAATCGGTCTGCCGGAAACCTCAAATTGGCTTTTAAGAAGCAATCAACTAATAATGACAACGAAATCTAACATTTTGTTGTCATTATTTTTAATCAGGAAGAAAGATGACAATCACAACGCTACAAACAAAGGTAAAATAGGTGAATTATAGGGAAAATATGAGGTGTTGTTGTCTAAAAAAGAAAAACACTATAAAAAAGCCAATTAAAAAGCCGGCTCGCAGTATAAATGCGATCCGGCTCATTGGTTATACTATTAGTTTTCGAGTTCGACCAGTTCCGCATCCGATAAGAATAGCGACAGGATGAATGAAAAGGCGCAGACTGCGCATACAGCTATGAAAGTTGCCGTCAGTCCATATGTATCCCCGATTTTGCCGAGGATAGGGGTGAATATACCGCCGACACTGACGATCAGCCCCAGTGTGATACCGGAAGCGAAGCCAATATGATTAGGCAGATATCTCTGACCCATCAGAACCAGCGGGCTGTAACCGATATTGAGGCCGGCACCCATCGGGATCAGCATCAGAAGACACAGCCAGAAACTGCCGGACATTGTAAATATTATGATCGACGGAAGCAGTATAGCGAACGACAGCCATACCGTCTTGCGATGTCCGAAATTGTCTGCAAGCTTACCGCCGAACAGAGCCGCCAGCGCAGAAACTCCGTAGTAAAAGCTCAGGGACATATTACCTGCAGCCTCTGTCTGTCCCATATTATCAACGAGGTAAAGAACCAGGAAAGTCCCGATGCCGGTGTAGACGATGGATCTAAAACATATCAGAACGCCCAGCTTGGCAAATGCGCCCCAGCGGTCTTTATATTTTGGTGTGCAAAGCTCACTGTTGCTCGCCTCAGAGTTTTCCCCTTCGGTGACTTCTGCCGAGATCTGCCGTTTCGATGCCTTGGGAGGCTTCGGGAAGAACTTGGTTGACAGCACTCCGAACAAAAGTGCAGGGACGAAGAATATGAGTGTCCCCTTAAGCCCGAAAACAGCAATGGCGCCGGTGGCAAGCACAGGTCCCAAAGTAAATCCCAGATTACCGCCAAATGAGAATATTCCCAGAGAGAATCCCACATTGTCATCATCTGCGTATCTGTTTACGAGCTGTGCAGCCTGAGGATGGAACAATGCCGAGCCCACACCACTGATAAGAACTGCGATACAGAGTCCGGTGAAGTTGGATAAAACCCCCGTGAGAGCCATCCCGCCGCCCGCAAGGATAACTCCGTATACCATGATCCTCGGGTTATCGATCTTGTCAGCCAGATGACCGAATATCGGCTGGATCACCGAAGCTACGATGTTGGCTACCATCACCAGCATGGCTGCTGTCGTATAGTCAAAATGATATGCCGCTATAAGAAACGGCAATATGGCAGAAAGGGCACCGTGTGCGATGTCCGAACACAAGTGCCCAAATGATAATACATAATGTTTCATTATTTCATTACTGCTCCCTTAGCGGATGAATCAACGTTTCTCATATATCTTACCAGCCATCCGCTTGTTACGTTTGGAGGCGGTGCTACGTAGGATTCGCGTCTTGCAGCGAATTCTTCGTCAGAAATTTTAGCATTGATCTTGGCGTTAGGGATATCTATCTCGATGATGTCGCCATCCTGCAGCAGGCCGATGTTTCCGCCCACAGCAGCTTCAGGACAAACGTGACCGATGGATGCGCCCCTTGAAGCACCGCTGAATCTGCCGTCTGTGATAAGAGCAACTGTCTTATCCAGCTTCATTCCTGCCAGGGCACTTGTAGGGTTGAGCATTTCTCTCATTCCCGGACCGCCCTTAGGTCCTTCATATCTGATGACTACCACGTCGCCGTCTACGATCTTTCCTGCATAGATAGCTGCGATAGCATCTTCTTCACAGTCGAATACTCTTGCAGGACCGCTGTGTGCCAGCATTTCAGGAGCCACAGCACTTCTCTTTACTACGCAGCCTTCCTGGGCGATGTTTCCCCACATTACTGCGATGCCGCCTGTTTCACTGTAAGGCTGATCGATAGGACGGATAGTATTATAGTCTTTAACGTGAGAGTTTCCGATGTTTTCACCAACAGTCTTGCCTGTAGCTGTGATAAGGCTCTTATCGATGAGTCCCTTCTTGTCCAGCTCGCTGAATACTGCCATAAGTCCGCCGGCATTGTTCAGGTCGTGCATGTGAGTGCCGCCTGCAGGTGCCAGATGGCACAGGTTAGGAACTTTAGCGCTGAACTGGTTGAAGATCTCCATGTTCAGCTCAACACCTGCTTCGTTGGCGATGGCCAGCAGATGGAGAACGCTGTTTGAAGAACAGCCCAGAGCCATGTCGCATGCCAAGGCGTTGCGCAGTGATTTTTCGTTGATGATGTCACGAGCCTTGATGTCTTTTTCCACCAGGTTCATGATGGCCATACCTGCGTGCTTAGCAAGTCTGATACGGCCGCTGTCAACTGCAGGGATGGTTCCGTTTCCCGGAAGTGCGATACCCACAGCTTCTGCCAGGCAGTTCATGCTGTTGGCTGTGTACATGCCGGAGCATGATCCGCATCCGGGACAAACGTTTTCTTCATATTCCAAAAGCTCAGCATCGTCGATGATATCGGCTTTTCTTGCACCTACTGCTTCGAACATCTTAGATAAGCTTGTTTCTTCGCCTTTTACCAGACCGCTCATCATAGGACCGCCAGAGCAAACTACTGCAGGCACGTTCATTCTTACTGCAGCCATGATCATTCCCGGAACGATCTTGTCGCAGTTTGGTACCAGCACCAGACCATCGAACTGATGGGCCATGGTCATGGTCTCAACGCTGTCTGCGATCAGTTCGCGGCTTGCCAGTGAGTACTTCATTCCGATGTGTCCCATGGCGATACCGTCGCATACGCCGATGGCAGGAACTTCGATAGGAGTACCGCCTGCCATTCTTACGCCGGCCTTTACAGCTTCTGCAACTTTATCAAGATGCATGTGGCCCGGAACGATCTCACTCTTAGCTGAAACAACGCCGATCAGTGGTCTTTCCAGTTCTTCTTTTGTGTATCCCATAGCATAGAAAAGGCTTCTTGCAGGAGCTCTTTCCATACCTTTTGTTACGTTGTCGCTTCTCATTTCTCT
>CAYTVH010000090.1:0-5592 GCA_964441805.1 uncultured Oscillospiraceae bacterium
GGATAACAAGACAAATGTCAAGGTAAGAGGCGAAGAAGAACGTGTATATGAAATCCCTTACGGTGCTCGTATCGCCGTAACTGAAGGTGAATACGTTCTCGCCGGTGACAACATCACCAAGGGCCCTCTTGACCCTAAGGATATCTTAAGACTCAACGGAGTCGAAGGTGTTTACCAGTACCTGCTGAAGGAAGTACAGCGTGTATATAAGAATCAGGGTGTAGACATCAACGACAAGCATATCGAAGTTATCGTTGGTCAGATGCTCAGCAAGATGAAGGTCAACGATCCCGGAGATACAGGCCTGCTGCCTGGCGGTCAGTACAGCAAGGTTGAAATCGATGAAGCCAATGAAGAAGCTATCGCAAACGGCGGTCAGCCTGCAGATGCTGAAAGACTGCTTCTCGGTATCACTAAGGCATCCCTGGCAACCAACTCATTCCTGTCAGCGGCATCTTTCCAGGAAACTACAAGAGTCCTCACTGATGCTGCCATCAAGGGTAAGAACGACAAGCTGCAGGGTCTCAAGGAAAACGTTATCATCGGTAAGCTGATCCCTGCCGGAACAGGCATGAAGAAGTACAGATCCATCGACCTGGATTACGGTGTGAACACTGCTCTCATCGAAGCATACAGACAGATGCAGCTGGAGATGGAAATGGACGATGACGACGACGATATGGAAGATATCGTACCTGCAATGGGTACTGCCAATGACCTGGCTGCAGCTGAAGAATTCGCTGCTGAAATGGAATTCGGTTCAGATATCGAGATCGTTGAATACGAAGAATAAAACTTTATAAATGCATCACAATTCTTGATATAAAATTATTGACATAACAAGAATAAGCGTGATAAAATATATGCTGGTCTGAGCTGTCCAAAAGCTAGGCCAGCATATTTTACTTTTGAAGAAAGGAGAAAAAGGATGCCTACAATTAACCAATTAGTACGTCAGGGCAGAACCAGCAGTGAAAAGAAGTCAACAGCACCTGCTCTCAACAAGGGAATGAACTCCCTGAGAAGAGTTGCGACTGATGTTAGCTCACCTCAGAAGAGAGGCGTTTGCACATCAGTAAAGACAGTTACTCCTAAGAAGCCAAATTCAGCTCTTAGAAAAGTAGCAAGAGTTCGTCTCACTAATGGAATCGAAGTAACAGCATACATTCCTGGAATCGGACATAACCTTCAGGAACACAGTGTTGTACTGATCAGAGGCGGAAGAGTTAAGGACCTCCCAGGTGTAAGATATCACATCGTTAGAGGTACACTCGATACTGCAGGCGTTGCAGACAGAAGACAGGCTCGTTCCAAGTATGGAGCTAAGAGACCTAAGCAGAAGTAGTAATCGGTAAATTTTAAGTGCCTTTGACCTATTCAATATATAGATCAATGTGCACCACGCACGCAATGATCGTAGTCACTCATTTGACCGGGTTGTTGTGTTCGAGTACCGAAGTTAATTTAACAGGAGGGAAGAGAAGTGCCAAGAAAAGGAAATGTACCAAAGCGTGAAGTACTTCCAGATCCGGTATACGGCAGCGTTGTTGTTGCTAAGCTGATCAACAGCGTTATGCTGGACGGAAAGAAAGGTGTAGCTCAGAAGATCGTATATGATGCTTTCGATCAGATCAAGGAAGCAACTGGCGAAGAACCTTTGGAAGTATTTGAAAAAGCAATGAACAACATTATGCCGGTTCTTGAAGTAAAGGCTAGAAGAGTTGGTGGTGCCAACTACCAGGTTCCAATCGAAGTAAGAGCTGACAGACGTCAGACACTGGGACTCAGATGGCTTACAAAGTACACAAGAGCTAGAGGCGAAAAGACAATGTCAGACAGACTGGCAAAGGAACTGATGGATGCAGCAAACAATACAGGCGCATCAGTTAAGAAAAAAGAAGATACTCATAAGATGGCAGAAGCTAACAAGGCATTTGCACATTACAGATGGTAATATGATATTGAAAGTATCATAATAAGAGCAGGAAGGAGGATAATATGTCAAAAAGAAGTTTTCCGTTAGAAAAGACTAGAAATATAGGCATCATGGCGCATATCGACGCCGGAAAAACTACTACCACAGAAAGAATTCTGTTCTACACAGGAAGAACTCATAAACTGGGCGAAACCCATGAAGGTGGAGCTACAATGGACTGGATGGAGCAGGAGCAGGAACGTGGTATCACAATTACCTCTGCTGCTACTACAGCCCAGTGGAAAGACACTAGAATTAATATCATCGACACACCGGGACACGTAGACTTCACTGTAGAAGTTGAACGTTCACTGAGAGTTCTGGACGGAGCTGTTACCGTGCTTTGCGCGAAGGGCGGCGTTGAACCTCAGTCAGAAACTGTTTGGAGACAGGCAGAAAAGTATGGTGTTCCTCGTATGGTATTCGTTAACAAGATGGACATCCTGGGAGCTGATTTCTACCGTGTAGTAGGTATGATCAAGGATAGACTGAAGGCCAATGCAGTGCCAATTCAGCTGCCTATCGGTAAGGAAGATACTTTCGTAGGTATCGTAGATCTGGTGGAAATGAAGGCAGAAATCTACAAGGATGACCTTGGTAAGGAATACGAAACAGCGGAGATTCCTGCAGATATGGCAGATGACGCAGAAATGTATCATGACCAGCTGGTTGAAGCTGTTGCTGAACTTGATGAAGATTTGATGATGAAGTTCCTCGAAGGAGAAGAAATCACCAAGGAAGAAATCAAGGCAACAATCAGAAAGGCAACTATCGCTGGACAGATGATCCCTGTAACATGCGGTTCCGCATACAGAAACAAAGGTGTACAGTTGATGCTGGACGCAGTGCTTGATTATATGCCATCACCTGTGGACATCCCTGCAATCAAGGGAGTGGTTCCGGGAACAGATGTTGAAGAAGAAAGACCTGCGGATGATAATGGTCCATTCTCAGCCTTAGCCTTTAAGATCATGGCTGACCCATATGTGGGTAAGCTGGCGTTCTTCAGAGTTTATTCAGGAACACTGGATTCAGGTTCTTACGTATATAACTCCACAAAGGACAAGAAGGAGAGAGTAGGAAGAATACTTCAGATGCATGCCAACAAGAGAGAGGATATCGAGAAGGTATACTCGGGCGACATCGCAGCAGCAGTAGGACTTAAGATCACTACTACAGGAGATACTCTGTGTGATGAAAAACATGAAATCATATTAGAGTCAATGGAATTCCCTGATCCGGTAATCGAGATCGCTATCGAGCCTAAGACTAAGGCCGGACAGGAAAAAATGGGTATTGCTCTGGCTAAACTGGCAGAAGAAGACCCAACATTCAAGACTTATACAAATGAAGATACAGGCCAGACTATCATCGCCGGAATGGGTGAGCTTCACTTGGAAATCATCGTGGACAGACTTTTAAGAGAATTTAAAGTCGAAGCCAATGTTGGTAAGCCACAGGTTTCATACAAGGAAACTATCACCGGATCTGCAGATGTGGACCACAAGTATGCGAAGCAGTCTGGTGGACGTGGACAGTATGGACATGTCAAAATCAAACTTTATTCAAGAGAACCGGGCGAAGGCTTCGAATTCAAGAATTCAATCGTGGGCGGTGCTATTCCTAAGGAATACATCCCTAAGATCGAAGAAGGTATCAAGGAAGCTATGGAAACCGGTCCTATGGCAGGATACCAGATGGTTGACCTGGGAGTTGAACTTTATGACGGTTCATATCATGAAGTAGACTCATCAGAAATGGCATTCAAGATCGCAGCTTCAATGGCGTTCAGAGAAGCAGCTAAGAAGGCAAACCCTGTGCTGCTCGAACCGATCTTCAAAGTTGAAGTTACAGTTCCTGATGAATACATGGGAGATGTAATCGGAGACATCAGCTCAAGAAGAGGAAGAATCGAAGGTTCAGACATGAACAACGGTGCAGTAGCGGTTAGAGGATATGTTCCTCTGTCCAACATGTTTGGATATGCTACAGACCTGAGATCAAAAACTCAGGGAAGAGGCGTTTATGTAATGCAGTTCGACCACTTTGAAAAGTTACCTGATAATTTAGTAGATTCTATTAATAAGTAATAAAGGAGAATTAAAATGGCAAAAGCTAAGTTTGAAAGAAATAAGCCGCATATCAATATCGGAACAATCGGTCACGTAGACCACGGTAAGACAACTCTGACAGCTGCAATCACAACAACACTGCAGCAGAGATACGGTCTGGGTGAAAAGGTAGCATTCGACGCTATCGATAAGGCTCCGGAAGAAAAGGAAAGAGGAATCACTATCGCTACAGCACACGTAGAATACGAAACACCAAACAGACACTATGCACACGTTGACTGTCCGGGACACGCTGACTATGTAAAGAACATGATCACAGGAGCTGCACAGATGGACGGAGCTATCCTGGTAGTAGCAGCAACAGATGGTCCAATGCCACAGACAAGAGAACACATCCTGCTGTCAAGACAGGTAGGCGTACCATACATCATCGTATTCCTGAACAAGTGCGACATGGTAGACGACGAAGAACTGCTTGACCTGGTAGAAATGGAAGTAAGAGAACTGTTAGACCAGTACGAATTCCCAGGAGATGACACTCCAGTAATCAGAGGATCCGCACTGGAATCACTGAACAACCCAGAAGGACCATGGGGAGACAAGATCGTAGAACTGTTCGAAGCAGTAGACTCATACATTCCTGAACCGGAAAGAGATAACGATAAGCCATTCATCATGCCAGTAGAAGACGTATTCTCCATCACAGGAAGAGGAACAGTAGCAACTGGTAGAGTAGAAAGAGGCTGCCTGACAGTAGGAAGCGAAGTAGAAATCATCGGACTTACTGAAGAAAAGAGAAAGGTAGTAGTAACAGGAATCGAAATGTTCAGAAAGCTTCTGGACCAGGCAGAAACAGGCGACAACATCGGAGCACTGCTGAGAGGCGTACAGAGAACAGAAATCGAAAGAGGACAGGTACTGGCAGCACCAGGAACAATCCAGCCACATACACAGTTCAAGGGTGAAGTATACGTACTGAAGAAGGAAGAAGGCGGAAGACACACACCATTCTTCAACGGATACAGACCACAGTTCTATTTCAGAACAACAGACGTAACAGGCGATCTGCAGCTTCCAGAAGGAACAGAAATGTGCATGCCTGGAGATAACATCACAATGACAATCAACCTGATCACGCCAATCGCTATCGAAGAAGGACTGAGATTTGCGATCAGAGAAGGCGGAAGAACAGTAGGATCCGGCGTTGTAACAGAAATCATCGAATAATGCTTGTCTTTTTCGCCCACCGCGTTGTCATCGGCGTTCGTTCGGTACTTACGTACGTTAAGTACGCTCCGTGCCTCACTCGCTTGATTCCTAGCGGTGAACGAAAAATCCTGCGCATTATATAGATTGAAATCAAAAATCGACCTTAGAGATAAGGTCGATTTTTTAATGCGATCTACGGCGGTGAAGAAGTGTGTTGTCAAAAAACAAAGTATCCAAATAAAAAGCCAATATGATCACTGTTTTATAGGCAAAACAGCCTAAAATGGGCATGTCAGCGTCAAGAGATTGGCTAAAAAAAGAAAAAGAAGAGAAAGG
>CAYTVH010000091.1:0-5553 GCA_964441805.1 uncultured Oscillospiraceae bacterium
AATGTGATTTAACATATGACAGTGAAAATACTTCAGATATAATAATTACGGTCTTTGATACATATGCTGAGAAAAAAGGAATTGAACCATTGTGGTCAGAGTTAGAGTTGTTTGATTAGCAATTATTGTATTATTAAAAGAGCCCCTAGGAATACCCTGGATGAAGCCTCCGCAGATGCGACGCAGAATGCGTCAGCAGGAGCATTGAGGACCAGATTCAGGAAGGGTGTTCCTAGGGGCTCTTATATTTACTATTTAGTCTTCTATGATCTTCAGCAGTTCTTCTGCGATCTGTACTGCGTTTGTTGCAGCTCCTTTTCTGATGTTGTCTGCAACTACCCAGATGTTCAGTCCGTTATCTACGGAGAAGTCTCTTCTGATACGTCCAACGTATACAGGGTCAGTTCCTGCAGCTTCCAGAGCCAGAGGGTATACGTTGTTGGCAACGTCGTCCTGCAGAACGATTCCCGGAGCGTTTCTGAACAGTTCGAAGATGTCTTCCATTTCAAATGGTTTTTCCAGTTCGATGTTGATGGATTCACTGTGGGAATCGAATACCGGAACTCTTACTGTTGTAGCAGTTACCTTGATGTCATCGTCACCCAGGATCTTGTGAGTTTCGTTGATCATCTTCATTTCTTCCTTAGTGTATCCGTTTTCAGTGAATACATCGATGTGCGGCAGACAGTTGCCTGCGATAGGGTGAGCGTATGCCTGGAGCGGTTCGTCGTTTCCTTCGAGACCGTTCTTCAGGTCGTTGATGCCCTTTACGCCTGAACCGGATACTGCCTGATATGTTGAATAGATAACCCTCTTGATTCCGTATTTGTCCTGCAGAGGTTTCAGTGCTACCATAGCCTGGATGGTTGAGCAGTTAGGGTTGGCGATGATGCCCTTGTTCCATTCGATGTCCTTAGGATTTACTTCAGGAACTACCAGCGGAACGTTTTCGTCCATTCTCCACTGGCTGCTGTTGTCAACAACTACCACGCCCTTTGAAGCTGCGATAGGAGCGAACTTGGCACTTGTGCCGCCGCCTGCTGAGAACAGTGCGATATCGATCGGCTTATCGAATGAGTTTTCCGTAAGCTCTTCAACTATATATTCCTTACCTTTGAAAGGCAGTTTTTTCCCTGCTGATTTGGATGATGCCATGAAGTAGATGTTTTCAAAAGGAAAATCTCTTTCTTCCAGCACTTTCAGGAATGTTGAACCAACTACCCCTGTTGCACCTACTACTGCGATGTTTGGTTTTCTGTTCATGATGACCTCCTGTATGTAAATTTATATTGTGTTTAAAATGATGTACATCGTTCATTGTACCACCGTGACCCCACAAAAGTAAAGGGGTCAAGCCAATTATTTCGTGTATCATTTCTTATATATTTATGATACAATTATTTATGTATGAATATAACACAGAGAGGGCAAAAAATGTCAGGGACAAAGAGAAAACCCGGAAGACCTCCGGGAAGCAAAAATAAAAACAGCAAATCATCTGCAAAGGGCAAGTCTTCGGGAAGAAGTTCTTCTGCCAAGAGCACAGCTTCACGCAGTGCCAAGGCTTCCGAAAGCAAGGTCAACGGAAGAGTAAAGGATGAGATCGTAGCCATCCTTATCATCGCGCTGGGTATTTTCCTTGCCATCGCATTCCATACGACACTTGCCGGTGCTGTGGGTACAGCATTGTCGGATGTTTTCAAAGGACTGTTCGGATTTGCAGCGTATATACTTCCGTATTACTTCATAGTGTACGGGATTTTGTTGTTTGCCAAAAAGACTATACATACGGGAACTAAATCAGTTATCTTGCTGCTGATAATCTTCTTTATGATCTCGCTCATAAATTCGGGAAGATTCGTCACCGACGAAATAATAAACGCTGGCCTCCTCAACATGACAGTGCATTACAATAACGGCATGGTGCTGGATGACGGCGGAGTTTTCGGCATGGTGCTTGGCAAGATCATCGTTAAGTTCATAGGTATGGCCGGATTATATATCTTCTCATCTGTAGTTATAATAATCTGTCTGCTGCTTCTGATGAATACGCCTGTTTCAAGATTTTTCGAGAAAGCCAAGGAAAGAAAGGAAGCTCGTGCAGTTTCCAAGGAAGAAAGACGCATCGAAAGAGAAAAGGAAGATGCCCTGAGAAATCAGCAAATGCAAATGCTGATGGAGAAGGATACTCACAGCACCAATGCATTCGGTGAAGCTGCCGCAAGCAATATGACTGACAGGCAGCGCAAGATCATGGGATATATGAACAGCGAAGATCGCGTGTCGGGAAGAGACGGGCTCAAAGAAGAGCCTCTTGATTTCTCATTGGGTGAGGATAAAGAAAAGCCTAAGAGAGGAAGAAGACGCAAGGCAGACGCAGAAGCTGAACTTGCTGCCAAGCAGGCTGCGCAGGAAGCTGAGGCCTTTGCAAGAGAGCCTGTTATCGTAGGGGGATTCTCACCTAAAGCAGCGGAAGAAAAACTGACTAAAGCGGAAGCCGCCAAAGCAGCTCTCAAGGAAGAAGATTTCAATATCACACTCACATCTTCCGAAACCTATCAGTTCCCATCCATCGACTTGCTGAGAAAGGCAAGCAGGGCAGCATCTAACAGAATGGAAGATGAGAACAGCCTGAGAGCTAAAGCCATGAAGCTGGAAGACACCCTGAGAAGCTTCAATATTTCGGCTACCGTGACAAATGTTACGCAGGGACCTGCGGTAACGAGATATGAAGTGCATCCTGATGTGGGAGTCAAGGTCAAGAGTATCAAAAACCTGGCTGATGACATCGCTCTCAACATGGAAGCCAAAAGCATCAGAATAGAAGCACCTATACCGGGTAAACCGGCTGTAGGCATCGAAATAGAAAATGACCGCATCAATATGGTAACGGTCAGAGAAATAATAGATTCCGCAGAATTCAAAAAGTCAGAATCAAAGATAACCTTTGCCGTGGGTAAGGATATCTCAGGCAAGGCCATAGTAGCTGACCTTAAGACGATGCCGCATCTTTTGATCGCCGGATCCACAGGATCGGGTAAATCTGTATGTATCAACAGTATCATCGCCAGCATCCTTTATAAGGCAAGACCTGACGAAGTGAAGCTGGTGCTCATCGACCCTAAGGTGGTGGAACTTGCCAATTACAGCGGTATACCTCACTTGCTGATCCCTGTGGTTACAGAGCCTGTCAAAGCAGCTGCTGCTCTCAACTGGGCTGTGGCAGAGATGGATGACAGATACCGCAAGTTCGCAGAAGAAGGTGTTAGAGAGCTTTCGAGCTATAACAGGACCATGAGGGAAAAGGGTGATGAAGAAGCAGTGATGCCGCAGGTAGTCATCATCATCGACGAGCTGGCTGATCTTATGATGGCTGCACCGTCACAGGTTGAAGAATCCATCTGCAGACTGGCGCAGAAAGCCAGAGCAGCGGGAATGCATCTCATCGTAGCCACCCAGAGACCATCTGTAGACGTTATCACAGGGGTTATCAAGGCTAATATCCCGTCGAGGATAGCATTTGCCGTATCATCTCAGTTCGACTCCAGAACGATCCTCGACATGGCTGGAGCTGAAAAACTGGTGGGTAAGGGCGACATGCTGTTTAATCCACTGGGAAGTGGTAAGCCTACAAGGGTGCAGGGTACATTCATTTCAGATTCTGAAGTTCATGATGTGATCCAGTTCGTCAAATCCCAGGTGGAAGAAGTGGAATATGCCGATAATGTTATGGATACCATCGAACGTGCCAATGTTCCCGATGCAGAAAAAGGCAATAGGGATCTTGAGGACGAGCTTTTGCCGGAAGCGATCGAACTGGTGGTACAGGCTCAGCAAGCATCTGTATCAATGCTCCAGAGAAGATTCAGGATCGGATATAACAGAGCTGCACGCATCATCGATATGATGGAAGACAGACAGATCATCGGACCTTCCGACGGCAGCAGACCAAGGAGCGTACTCATATCCGAGGAAGACCTTGAATTCATGAAAGAAAGCACGGAAGATATGGAGGAATAATGAAGCTATATATTGAAACTCTCGGATGTCCCAAGAATTTCAACGATTCAGAAGGCATCAGAGGTATTTGGGAAAAGGCAGGCATGTCTCTGACAGACGATCCGGTGGATGCCGATGCAGTGCTTGTCAACACCTGCGGATTCATAAATGACGCCAAAAAGGAGTCCATAGATAAGATCTTCGATATGGCACGGATCAAGGAAGAGGCAGCTGCAGACGGGGCGATCCCTGAGAAACTGCTGATCGTTTCAGGTTGTCTTTCCCAGAGATACGGTGAAGATCTTTATGAAGAAATGCCGGAGGTGGACATATTTCTGGGGGTCAACGACTATGAAAGACTGCCGCAGATGGTAAAGGGTCTTGCAAAGGGCGCACGAGCCAAAGCTTTCAGCTGCGAGCCGAAGGCCTTTGAAGAGTTTTCTGCCAGAAAGCTTTCTGATGACCCGTACAGTGCCACTTTGCGTATCGCTGAAGGATGTAACAACTGTTGTGCTTACTGCGTGATCCCTCAGATAAGAGGAGGCTACAGAAGCAGACCTATGGAAAACATCCTGGCTGAAGCCAAAACACTGGCTGAAAAAGGCTGCAAAGAGATAATGCTCATAGCCCAGGACGTTACGGAATACGGCAGAGACCTCTACGGAGAGCTTCGCCTGCCGAAGCTGCTGCGTGAGCTTTGCAAGGTGGATGGTCTTGAATGGATCAGGCTGATGTACTGCTATGAGGATAAGATAACAGATGAGCTGATTGAAGTGATGGCGTCCGAAGAGAAAATCTGTAATTATATCGATATCCCTCTGCAGCACGTTTCGGACAATGTGCTCAAGCACATGAAGAGGAGATCGACTTCAGCCGGTATCAGAAATACTATAGACAGGCTGCGAAAGGCCATGCCGGATATCCATATAAGGACCACATTCATCGTGGGATTTCCGGGAGAGACCGAAGAAGATTTTGAGCAGCTGCTTGATTTTGTAGAGGACACTTGTTTCGAGAGACTGGGCGTGTTCGCATATTCCAGAGAAGAAGGAACCGTGGCAGGCGACATGGAAGATCAGGTGGAGGAAGAAATCAAGGCACAGCGCGTAGACGCGGTGATGAGAAGACAGCTTGATATTTCCCGAGAAATAAATGAAGATAAGGTGGGAAATACTATGGATGTTCTGGTGGATGGAATAGATGAAGACGGAGCGTATCTGGGAAGAACACAGTACGATGCTCCTGAAATAGATAATACAGTTATATTTGACGCAGATAAGGAACTTGCGCCGGGAGATATGGTGAAGGTTTATATAAACGATGCCTTTGATTATGACCTGGTGGGAAGAATGGAGGAATAAGATGAATTTACCTAATAAATTGACTATGGGAAGAATATTTGCCATCCCCGTATTCATAGTAGTTTTCCTGATGGATTTCAGATATGCTGCAGCCATCATATTCATCTTGGCAGCTGTCACTGATATGCTGGATGGACATATCGCAAGAAAGCATAACCTGGTTACTAATTTCGGCAAGCTGATGGATCCGTTG
>CAYTVH010000092.1:0-5476 GCA_964441805.1 uncultured Oscillospiraceae bacterium
AGCCTTTGAAGCCATCGATTATGATACTGAACTTCAGATATACGGTTTTGATATCAACAGGAAGGCTGTAGATGCAGCCCGTGAGAATGCAGAAGAAGCGGGAGTAGATGACTGTATCCTTTTCAAGAAGGCTGACGCATCGAAGCTGAGGCCTGTGGGGAAAAACGGCATCGTGATCACCAATCCGCCTTATGGGGAAAGAATTGGTGAGGAGGAAGAAATAATTAAGATATATGAAGGCTTTGGCAGATTCTTTAAAGAAAATCCGGACTGGTCACTTTTCATGATCACCACCGACAAGGAGGCGGAGGAAAAGATCATGGGGCGTGAAGCCAATAGACGCAGGAAGTTATATAACGGCAGACTTGAAACTTGTTATTATCAATTTCATGGAGAAAAAAGATGAACATAACAGTAAACAGGAATGAACATACGCCTCTTTATCTGCAGATATCCGAGCAGATAAAAACGATGATATTTAACGGGACTTTAGTTAAGGACAGCAGGCTTCCTTCGGAGAGAAGCTTGGCATCGACTCTCAAGGTACATAGAAACACAGTGGTAAGAGCATATAACGAATTGAGAGCCGAGGGCCTCATAAGTTCGTATCAGGGACAAGCTTATCATGTCAATTACGGGACCATGTACTATGGCATGGTGAAGAAGCCTGTCAACTGGGAAGCCCTTATCAAGGATGAGTACATAAGCATTGAGAGTGATTTTGATGAGCTTTTCAGGAAGAGCTATGAAAGCGACATCATATCTTTTGGCGGCGGGATGGCCGCCAGAGAGATGTATTCCTTGGATGAGATCGTTTCTGTTTTTGACCATGTACTGGAAGAACGAAAAGATCAGGCGTATTTTTATACTCCTTACCAGGGCGATTTTGAGCTGCGCCGCGAAATCGCTGTGTTTTTAAGCACTAAAGGGATAATCACTGATCCTGCCAATATACAGATGTTTACAGAGAACAATCAGGCACTTGACTTTATCATGACTCTCATGCTTATGCCGGGAGATAAAGTTATAGTGCCTGAAGTGCTTTCCCCTGACGTTTACAGAGCCATACAGTTTGCCGGAGGAAAGCTCATAACAGTACCGATGGATCAGGATGGGATGATATGTGAAAACATAGAAGCTCTTTTGCAGAAGGAAAGGCCTAAGTTTATCTATGTGGACTCCAGCTTTAACAATCCGACCGGTGCCATGTTGTCATTGGAACGAAGAAAACATTTGCTTGAAATGTCGTATAAATACCGTATTCCGATAATAGAAGAAGATGAAGGCTCGGAATTACGTTACGATGTTGAGAAGATACCTTCTATAAAATCGATGGATACGGGGAATAATGTTATATATATGTATTCGTTCGCTCTTACAATGATCCCAAGCGCAGGCATGTCATTCGTCATAGCAGATCAAAGTGTGATCAAAAGACTGAGTGAGCTCATATCCATGAAAGTTGTTTCCTTGGACTGGGTGCCGCAGATGCTGCTGCTCGAATATATGAAATGTGGCGTTTTTCAGAAAAGGCTGGAGGGATTCCGAAACTTATGCAGGAATAAAAGGGATGTTATGTATGGGTATTTGGAAGAGCTCATGGAAGATACCGGCATCAAGTGCGCTAAGCCTGCCGGCGGCGTTTATCTATGGGTAAAGCTGCCTGAAGGAATGGATGCAAAGAGTCTCCTGAAAGAAACCCAGAAGAAAGGAGTTACATTCATTCCGGGATATGTTTTTTACCCGGAAAAACGCAGGGGGAACAATCATATCAGACTGAATTTTTCATATCCAACTATAGAACAAATCAACGAAGGCATGGTGAAATTGGGTAAGATAATTAGACAGACACAACTGAAAATTCAGAAAAAGTAATTAGTTAAATTATAAATGTGTTGGGAATACTAGTCTGGTATGATAAAAAACGAAACAACTGGTACTTTTTGCCGGAATAGTATTATAGTATTATTTATCTATGAGGGCGATATAGATATTGGCGATAGATAAATAAAATAGTAAAGGAGATTAAGAATATGGCAGTTAATTTAAAGGGAAGAAGTTTTTTGACACTGATGGATTTTAGCCGCGAAGAGATCAGATATTTACTGAATCTGGCAAAAGACCTGAAGGACAAGAAGAGAGCAGGTATCAAGAATGACCTGCTTACCGGTAAGAATATATGCCTCTTATTTGAAAAAACATCAACAAGAACAAGATGTGCATTCGAAGTGGCGGCATTGGATGAAGGTGCTCATGTAACATACCTGGATTCAGGCAGTTCTCAGATGGGCAAGAAAGAATCTCTGGAAGACACCGCAAAGGTTTTAGGTCGTTTCTATGACGGTATAGAATATAGAGGATATGAGCAGGAAGTTGTAGAGAATCTTGCAAAGCATTCAGGTGTTTCTGTATGGAACGGTCTTACCGACGTGGATCATCCGACACAGATCCTGGCCGACATACTTACCATAGAGGAACATATTTCTAAGCCTCTGTGGAAAATAAAAGTAGTGTTCGTGGGAGATGTGAGAAACAACATGGCCTATGCCTGGATGTACGGCTGCGCCAAGATGGGTATGAAATTCGTGGCTTACGGCCCTAAGGAGCTGGTAGACGAAGTTGATAAGGACGTACTGGCAAGGGTTCAGGAAGTTGCCGAATTCAACGGTGCTTCAATAGAACTCAGTTCGGATCCTTCCTGTCTCAAAGATGCAGATGTAATTTACACAGATATTTGGGCGTCAATGGGTGAAGAAGATCAGATCCCTGAAAGAGTTAAGCTGCTGACACCGTACAGAGTAGATATGGATATGATCAGAGCCACAGGAAACGAAGATGTTATCTTCATGCACTGCCTCCCTTCATTCCATGATTTTGAAACTACCATGGCTAAAACTCAGATGGAGCTTGGCTATGATATAAGAGAAGTAACAGACGAAGTATTCAGAAGCAGACATTCCAAGGTATTCGACGAAGCAGAGAACAGATTACACACAATAAAAGCCGTTATTGTTGCTACTATCGCATAAAGGAGGCTTTAGATATGAAACCCGGAATCAATAATTATTCAGAAATAGGTAAGCTGAATAAAGTCCTGCTCCACAGAATTGGAGATGAAATAGAAGGTTTGGTGCCTGACAATTTTGAAAGACTTCTCTTCGATGACATCCCATATTTGAAGGTGGCTCAGCAGGAACATGACAGATTCGCTGATTTGCTGAGAGAAAATGATGTTGAAGTTATATATTATGTAGATGAAACTGTTAAGGCACTTAAAGATCCTACGGTCAGAAAAGAGTTCGTCAAGAAATTTATCGGGGACAGCGAGATCTATTCCGAAGCTGTCAAAGAAGGTCTTGAAGAATATCTGATGTCGATGACCGTTAAGGATATGGTAGAAAAAGTGATCTCCGGTGTGAAAAAGAGTGATATTTGTATTAAATCCAATTCACTGGCTGACTATATCGATGCCAGTTATCCTTATCACACAGATCCTATGCCTAACCTGTATTTCACAAGAGACCCGGGTGCATGTATCGGAAATGGTATAAGTATCCATCATATGAGTACAGAGGCAAGAAGAAGAGAATCTCTCCTTCTTGAGTATATGTATAAATACAACAAGACCTTTGCTCCTGACGGAACTAATATATGGTATGACTATGACCATGATTATTCAGTAGAAGGAGGAGACTTCCTGGTGCTCAATAAGGAAATCGTAGCCATAGGTCTTTCCCAGAGAACTACTGTTGTGGGTATAGAAAGATTTGCAAGAAACATCCTCAACAAATCTTCTTTCAAGAAGATATTGGTATTCGATATACCTAAACGCAGAGCTTTCATGCATTTGGATACAGTCTTTACCATGGTGGATCATGATAAATTCACTATCCATCCTGAAATCGAAGGCCCTCTGCAGCTTTATGAAATCACGCTGGACAAAAACGGAGATACTCGTTTCTCCAGTATTCAGGATGAACTGTCAAATATCCTGAAGCTTGAACTGGGACTGCCGGCAGTGGATCTCATTAGATGCGGCGGCAATGACCCTCAGGCAGCACAAAGGGAACAGTGGAATGACGGCTCGAACACCCTTGCAATCGCACCGGGTGTTGTGGTAACATATGAAAGAAATTATGTTACCAATGATTTGTTGGACAAAAAAGGTGTCAAGGTACTGACCATACCTAGTTCCGAACTTTCAAGAGGAAGAGGCGGTCCTAGATGTATGAGTTGTCCGGTAAACAGAGATGACATTTAAAGATAGTAAAATTATAGTAAGGAGATGGTAAAAATGGTGCCGGAAAAAATAGTTATTGCATTAGGCGGAAATGCTCTGCAGTCAGGAAAAGGTGAAGCCACTGCAGAAGCACAGCTGGAAGTTGTAAAGAATACCTGCAGCCATGTCGCTAAAATCAGTGAAATGGGATATGAAATAGGTGTGGTTCATGGTAATGGACCTCAGGTGGGACGTATCGTTATGGCTTCCGAAGCTGCAAAAGATGTTACGCCTCCAATGCCGTTTGATGTTTGCGGAGCCATGTCTCAGGGATATATCGGTTATCACATACAGCAATGTCTGAAGTATGCATTGAGTGAAAAGGGCAAGGACATGCCTGTTGTTACTCTGGCAACTCAGGTAGTAGTGGATCCTGATGATCCTGCATTCCGTAAGCCAACCAAGCCTATCGGTCCATTCTATACTGCAGAAGAGGCTGAGGTGCTGGAAAAAGAAAAAGGCTATACAATGAAGGAAGATGCAGGGCGTGGTTACAGAAGAGTGGTTGCCTCACCGATCCCTAAAAAGATCGTTGAAATAGATGCCGTAAAGCAGCTTTGGAATAATTGCGTAGTGATCACATGCGGCGGCGGCGGAATACCTGTCGTAGAAAAGGCTGACGGAAGGCTGGAAGGTGTAGCAGCAGTTATAGATAAGGATTTTGCTGCCGAACTTCTGGCAGAACAGATAGATGCAGACGTTCTTATGATACTGACTGAAGTTGAAAAAGTTGCTATCAACTTCAACAAGCCGGATCAGAAGGAGCTTGACAGCATGACTTACGATGAAGCAGTAAAATACAGAGAAGAAGGACACTTCCCTCCGGGAAGTATGCTCCCTAAGGTGGAAGCAGCCATGAAATTCGTTAAGGCATTCCCCGGCAAGAGAGCTATAATAACCTCACTCGATAAAGCTGTAGAAGCCCTGGAAGGAAAGACAGGAACTGTAATTACGTTGGGCTAAAATCAATAATTAGGTGTTTTATATAGAAAAGACTTCGTAAATATACGGAGTCTTTTTCATGTTTTATGCATAAAACCATGAATAAAACGGATAAAATGTGAATAATAAACAAAAAAATGTATAAATATTTATAAAAACTATTGAAATATACGAAAAAGTGTATTATTATTAATTGTGTCAAAAATAGGAACAATTTATTTAAAAGGAGATTGATATATATGGCAGTAAATTTAA
>CAYTVH010000093.1:0-5417 GCA_964441805.1 uncultured Oscillospiraceae bacterium
CCATTGATGCTGTTACAGCCATGTTTCTTTCCTCCTATATCCTGATTAATGATTATACAGCGTCTTCTGCTGCTTCTTCAACTACTGCTTCTGCTTCTGTTTCGTCAAAGCTTTCGCCCTGCTTAGCTTCGATGATAGCGTCAGCCATGCATCCTGCGATCAGTTTTACTGCTCTGATAGCATCGTCGTTTGCAGGAATGATATAGTCAACATCATCAGGGTCACAGTTAGTATCTACGATACCGATGATTGGAATTCCCAGGATTCTTGCTTCTTTAACAGCGATCTTTTCTTTCTTAGGGTCTACTACGAACATTGCAGCAGGCATTCCCTTCATATCCTTGATTCCGCCCAGGAACTTTTCAAGCTTTTCCAGTTCCAGTCTCAGCTTGATAACTTCCTTCTTTGACAGCTTTTCGAAAGTGCCGTCTTCTTCCATCATCTTGATGTCGTTCAGTCTCTTGATTCTGCCTGAGATTGTCTTGTAGTTTGTCAGCATTCCGCCTAACCATCTCTGGTTTACAAAGTACATGTCACATCTCTTAGCTTCGTCAGCGATAGCTGCCTGAGCCTGCTTCTTAGTTCCTACGAACAGAACAGGTCTTCCTGTTTCAGCAACTTCCTTCATGAAGTTGTAAGCTTCATCGATCTTCTTTACTGTTTTCTGAAGGTCGATGATGTAGATTCCGTTTCTTTCTGTGAAGATGTAAGGAGCCATTTTAGGGTTCCATCTTCTGGTCTGGTGTCCAAAGTGAACACCTGCTTCCAGTAACTGTTTCATTGAAATTACTGCCATTTTTGTTTTCTCCTCTCGGTTTTTCACTTCCACCGCAGCCACCTTGAAAGCAACCTTTATCTTGCTTCTGCAAAGGCACCGGCTTCCAATAAGCTGCCGTGTGTAAACTATATACTTCCGGTGTCAAAACGCATGACACCAACGATAACTATACTACAAAACCCTTGGAATTACAAGAAAAACTTTGGATTTTTCAATGTTTTTTCAGGGTATTTTTGATTGAGGTATTCGGTGAATATTTTTCTTGCTCTGCCATAGGCATCTTTGCCCATATGTATGCTCTTATTATTGATAACATATATCTCCTGTTCCTTCATCCAGACGATAGCGTCCATATTTATGATATAACTCCTGTGACAACACATAAATCTGTTATCCAAGAACTGCACTACTTCAGGAAAGGTGCCGTAAAAATCCATTTCACGATCCACCGTATGGAGGCGGATCTTACGCAGATCTTTTTCCATATACACTATGTCATCTATGGCACAGGTGAATATGCCGTGTTTTTTCTTTACAATGATCTTCGACATAAAAATCCCCTCCTTATGGTTAGTAAATCTATTCTTCCATAAAGAGGGGATGATTCCAGTCTTCGTTCAACACATTTTTACTGTTTTTTCAACAGACGACACTTGTTCATCAGTCAATGGTTTCTCTGTATGTGATCAGGTCTTCGGCTATCTCATTAGCAGCGATGGAAACAGGTTTTTCCACGTCTTCCTCAGTCAGCTTAGGGATGCCTTCTGTGATGTCTCTTGATCTCTTGGCAGCCAGGATCACCAGTGTGTATCTGCTGTCTACCTTTTTTCTTATTTCATTGATGGATGGATATAACATTATAATTCCTCCTTATATCTATTGATTATCCTCACGACCTCTGCGTCATCGATCTTGCACTGTTCAGCCAGCATTATAGCTTTCACGCGGTCAACAGCAGCATCAAGATCTTCGTTGACTACTCGGTAATCATATTCGTCGATGGACGAAATCTCCTTGAGAGCAGCCCCCAGCCTTCTAGCCATAGTCTCCTCAGTTTCGGAGCCTCTTCCCAATATACGGTTTTTCAGTTCTGTGATGGACGGCGGCAGAATGAATATGAAGATCCCTTCGGGATATGCCTTCTTGATCTGCAAAGCGCCCTGCACATCTATTTCAAGGATGACGTTGATGCCTTCTTCCATCCAATCCATGACCTGCTTCTTGGGAGTTCCGTAAAAGTTGCCGTAAACATCGGCATACTCCATGAACCCATCTTCTGCGATCAGCGCCTCAAAGTCAGAATGATCCACGAAGTGATAATGTACTCCGTCTATCTCTCCTGCTCTCGGGCTTCTTGTTGTCATTGAAACGGACAGCTTCAAAGCTTTATCATTCTCAAGGATCTCTTTGCAGATTGTACCTTTACCTGCACCGGATGGTCCTGAGATAACAAACAGCTTACCTTTTGTCATGCATCTTCTCCTGAAATATCTAAACTGTAACTGAAATATTTTACCATTAAATTATTGCGACTTCAAGATTAATATTGACCATTATTCGATATTTTGTACCTGTTCACGGATCTTTTCGATCTCGCTCTTGGTTTCAAGCATCAGTGAGGTGATTTCCAGATCGTTGGCCTTGGATCCGATGGTGTTGGCCTCACGGTTCATTTCCTGCACCAGGAAGTCCAGCTTCTTGCCTACAGGTTCTTTGCTGTTTGTCAAGATGTCCGTAAGCTGCTTCATATGGCTGTCCAGTCTCACCAGTTCTTCAGTGATGTTGGATTTATCTGCGAATACTGCAGCTTCCACCAGGATCCTTTCTTCAGGGATGTCTACGCCGTCTTCCAAAAGTTCCTTGATACGGGCATACATCTTATCTGTGTAGTCCTTAACTACCATTGGCGCTCTTTCTTCGATCTTGGCAACGATATCTCTGATCAGCTGTCCTCGCATCATCAGATCCTGCGCCAGCTTTTCACCTTCTGCTATTCTCATATCGTCTAGGTTCTCGGATGCCTGCGCGACCGCCTTTTCCATAACGGCCAGCACTTCGTCTTCGTCTGCCACGTCAGGGATAGCCTTCATAACATCCGGCATGGATGCCAGCAGTTTGATGTCGATGTCCCCTGCCAGCTCATATGTATCCTTGAGAGACACCAGGTTCTTCATGTACTGATCTGCCGCCAGAGTGTTGAGTTTGATCAGCATATCGTCCTCTGTGAGGCTTTCCACGATGATGCTTACCTCAGCCTTACCGCGCTTTACATTCTTTCTGATGAGGGACTTGAGCTTTTCCTCAGCGAAAGAATATCTCTTAGGCATCTTGATGTTGATGTCCGCATAACGATGGTTTACTGTTTTTATCTCTGCTGTTATGTTTCTCTTGCCGTCGGAAAATTCGCCGCGGCCAAAACCTGTCATACTTTTGATCATTTTTTCTCCATTCTATTGCTAAGTGTGATAATATAGTATAACACAAATCAGTCAGGGAGGAAACAAATATGTCCTTTGACGGCATGGTCACTTTCGCCGCAGTAAAAGAATTTCGAGATAAACTCACTCTCGGTAAGATAGAAAAGATTTATCAGCCGCAGCCGGAGCAGCTGCTTTTTAACATACACACAAAGCAGGGCAAGCAGAAGCTGTTCATCTCTTCTGCCGGCAATCACTCTGCCATGTATCTGGTGGACGAGACTCCGGAAAATCCTCCTGAACCGCCTGTATTCTGCATGGTTTTAAGAAAGCATCTGTCTGCTGCCCGCATCAGCGACATAATCCAGCATGAGAACGATCGTATCGTTGAGATCATCATGGAAACCGTCAACGAACTGGGCTTTTCGGTAAACAAAAAGCTGGTGGTTGAAATCATGGGCAAACACAGCAACGTGCTCCTCATCGACATGGCAACCGATAAGATCATCGACAGCATCAAACACGTCTCCATCGACGTCAACAGAGCCAGACAGATCCTGCCGGGCAAGGCATACCAGTACCCTCCTGCTCAGGACAAAAAACCGTTCACGGAAATCACCCCGGAAGACATGCAAAGTTTCACCTCTTCCCAGCTTCAGCCGGAAAGGGCAATTCTGGCAGAGGTCCAGGGGATCTCTCCGGCGCTGGCGGAAACTATTGCCTGCGGAAGCGAGAGTTTTGCAAAGCTTCGTGACATAATCGACTCCGTCGAATCCGGTGATCCACAGCCTGTGGTATATGTAGACGAGACAGGAAAGCCTGTAGATTTTCATATCACACCGTTGACAGTATATGAGAATTCTTATGAGGCGATCGAGTTCGATACATTCAGCGAGGCTGCCGCATATTTCTTCAGCCACAGAGAATCATCCAATACCATCAAGCAGAAATCCAACGATCTGATGCGTGTGGTCAAATCTCATCTGGATAAATTGAAGCTGAAGACCCAGAGACTAAACGAAGACTTAGTAAAAGCTGAGAATTCCGAGAAATACCGTATCTATGGTGAGCTGCTTACAGCTAATCTTCATATGGCTAAACCTGGCATGTCATCCATCACCGTCCTCAATTACTATGACGGATCGCAGATGGATATACCTCTGGACCCTAAGTTCTCGCCTTCCAAAAACGCACAGAATTATTATAAAAAATACGGCAAGTCAAAGACTGCCGTCAAAGAAAAGAAGGTCCAGCTGGAGGAAGTTGGACGCGAGATCGAATATCTGGAATCAGTCATTTCATTCATCGATCGTGCCTCTTCCATCGAAGAAGTGGATCTGCTGAAACAGGAACTGATCGATTCGGGATTCATCAGATTCCGCAAGACCCGCAAAGAACAGAAAAAAGCGGCCAAACCGAAGCCGCATTCATATACCATCTCTTCAGGCAAGACTGTCCTTGTAGGTCGAAACAATAATGAAAATGACTGGCTGACACTGAAGAAAGCTGCCGGTACAGACATGTGGTTCCACACCAAGGATATCCCCGGCTCTCATGCCATTCTGTTCCTCGAAGGCGCAGAACCTACCGAAGAAGAACTCTTCGAAACTGCTGCCATTGCCGCTTTCCACAGCAAAGGATCGACTTCCGAAAACGTGCCTGTGGACTACACCAAAGTCCGTCACGTGAAGAAACCGTCAGGTGCTAAGCCGGGCATGGTGATCTTCTATCATAATAGGACATTGTATGTGACACCAAAACTGCCTACTGTTTAGTAGGCAGTTACAATGCTTCTATTTCTTCTACACTCAAACCTGTATTTTTAGCGATAACATCGACAGGTATGCCGGATTTCTTGAAATTTGTGGCGATCTCAATTAAAGTCTCTGCTCGACCTTCTGCATGTCCGGCTTCTTTTCCGTCTTCATATCCATCACGCCAGCGGATCGCTTCTCTTTCTTCGACAGTAAGGTTTACTTCTAATACACTCATGATATCACCCCTATGATCCATTAGATACTCTTTAAGGACATCATTATTGATGCACTCACGTATAGATTCGCTAACAGCAGTCATAAGGTTTCCCGTTTCAGCATATTTCACCCTTATCATATGCATGAAAAGGCTAAACTCCTGCATAGTTTTACAGCGCCCTAAAAGCTCTGCACCCTTCTCATAACTCACATTGATCACCTTCACGACTGCTTCTACTGATATTGTAT
>CAYTVH010000094.1:0-3037 GCA_964441805.1 uncultured Oscillospiraceae bacterium
GTGACTATGGTAACTGACTGGATTGCTAATTTGATCATAGGTATGATGGTAGAAGAATTCACCGATGAAGGTGATACAGAAGCTTTAGCAGAACTGGATAGGCTGCTGGGTGGTCATGTCACTGTAGACAATGATGGTAATGCATTTGTAGGTGACGAGCCTGTTACCTTTGATGATTTGCTGAAAGCCATTGAAAACAATGAGGAAGCCAGAGCAGAAATGGATGAAGAAGATCTTGCTGCAATAAATGATTATAAGAATATGATCGCTGCCTTGGAAAACGGCTCCTATAAAGGAGAACTGATGATTGATGTTGGCCTCGACTGTAAATGCAAAGAGTACTACCTCTACCATGAGTACTATGATGCTGATGGTAAATACATAGCTCAGTTGTCAGACCCGCAGATTGCAACAGCAGGGTCTGTTGTGAAGGTGGAAGACATCAAGCTGATCGAAAAATATGACGGTGTGAACTACAAATTTGACGGAGTATATTTGATAGATGAAAAAACGGGCGAAGCGGATTTTAGCAAGCCTGTAGAAGAATATATCGTACCGGATGTTGATGGGAATTTGGAAGTTATAGTTAAATATATTTCCAATGAAAGCACAGCACAGCAGACTTCCGGGGCCGAAGACAAGGCCGATGGTAACGGCAAATCACCTGACACAGGCGATGACATGAATGTGCTGCCATTCGCAGTGATCATGGTACTGGCAGCAGCAGGTGCTGCGGTAGCCGTTAGAAGAAGAGCGTAGCATATATGGACCCAAAGTTCAAATAATGGGAGGTGCACGATGAAAAAGATCTTAGTTAGTGAATGCCTGTACGGCGGAAGGATCGTTAGATATGACGCCGGAGATGTCAGCGAAACTCATCCGATTTTTCTCAAATGGAAGGAAGAGGGACGACTTGTTCCCATCTGCCCTGAAGTGTTCGGCGGACTTCCCACACCTAGACCTGATTCCCAGAGGATCGGAGATAAGGTGATCGCATGTACCGGTCCCGATGTTACTGCAGAGTACACTGCAGGAGCAGAAGAAGCTCTAAGACTTGCTAAGGAAAACGACGTGGCATTCGCACTTATGAAGCAGGACAGTCCGTCTTGCGGAAGCAAGTTCATATACGATGGTACTTTCACAGATACCAAAACAGAAGGGCAGGGTCTTGCGGTGGAATATCTGAGAAATGCAGGTTTCAAGGTATTTGCTGAAGAAGACATCGAAGAAGCACTTAAGTATTTGGAAGAAGCAGAGAACTAGAAGTTGGGGAGCCTTTGCATGATGCAAAGGCTCTTTTTTATTGCGCATATTAACAATATGCATTGTGCACGATGCCCTTGACAACGAAATCAATACAGCGGTAGAATGAAGGAGTCATAACATGAATTCTTAATTTAAGGAGTGAAAAAATGAAAAAGAGAATATTATCAATGGTATTGGTCATTATTATGACTCTGGCTGTGGTTATAACAACGGGCTGCGGGAGTGATGAAAACGCTGATATCGTAAACATCGGAGTTGTCCAGTATATGCAGCATAAATCACTGGATGAAGCATATGAAGGCTTCGTTGATGGCCTTGCTGAAGCCGGATATGTTGAAGGAGAGAACCTTAAAATAGATTTTCACAATGCAAAAGGTGAAGCTGCCAAATGCCAACAGATATGTGAGATTTTTGATACAAATGACAGTGACCTTGTGCTGGCCATTGCAACGCCTGCCGCACAGGCAGCTGTAGATGCTTTTGACGGAACTGCTACACCGGTACTGTTTACAGCAGTTACAGATGCAGTAGGAACAGGTCTTGTCGACAGCAATGAAGCACCGGGAAAGAACGTGACCGGAACTATTGACATGCCTGTTATTGAAAGTCAGATTTCCCTCATCAAGGATATATTGCCTGAAGCCGGTACACTGGCGATCCTTTATACAGATGGTGAAACAAATTCAAAGATACAGGCTGAAAAAGCTAAAGCAGCAGCAGAAGCACTTGGCATGACAGTTGTTATCAAGACTGCTTCATCATCAAAGGATATCCCTCAGGTGATCTCATCAGCAGCAGCTGAAGCAGATGCCATATATATTCCATCGGACAATGTATTCGCCGGATCCATGAAAACCGTTAACAGCACCGCTGTAGAGAATCAGATCCCCGTATTCTGCGGTGTTGAAGCTATGATCGATGAAGGCGGTATCGCAACAGCTGCTATCGACTACTATGAACTTGGTAAGCAGACTGCAGCCCAGGCTGTACGTGTTCTGGAAGGTGAAGCAGCATCAGAGATACCTGTTGAAACTCAAAAAGAGATGGCTCTGGTTGTAAATGAAGAATTTGCAAAGAGCGTAGGTGTTGATATCCCTGAAGAAGTGGTTAAATTGTCAGAAAAATAAAACATAATGCATTGTGCACGATGCCCTTGACATTTCGCAGTTTAGTGCGTTAAAATGTGAGCGTCGAGAAAAAGACATAAAAAAATATTAAGGAGAAAAAAGATGAAAAGAAAAGTTTTATCAGTAATGTTGATTCTCGTTATGGCATTATCAGTAGTCGTAACAACAGGCTGCGGAAGCAGCAGTGACGAAACATATAACGTTGGTATCGTTCAGCTCGTAGAACACGAAGCACTCGATGCTGCTACAGAAGGCTTCAAGCAGGCTATGATTGATGAGCTTGGTGAAGATGCTGTTACATTCGATGTACAGAATGGACAGAATGACTCCAACACTTGTGCTACTATCGCTAACCAGTTCGTATCTGATGGTGTTGATCTGATCATGGCAAATGCTACTCCTGCACTGCAGGCAGCAGCTGCAGCAACAGCTGACATTCCTATCCTGGGAACATCAGTTACTGAATATGGCGTAGCTCTTGATATCGATGATTTTGACGGAACAGTAGGCGGAAACATTTCCGGTACATCCGATCTGGCTCCACTGGAAGACCAGGCTGCAATGATCACTGAATGGTTCCCTGAAGCTAAGACCGTTGGTCTGCTTTACTGCTCAGCAGAAGCAAACAGCCAGTATCAGGTAGA
>CAYTVH010000094.1:3137-5102 GCA_964441805.1 uncultured Oscillospiraceae bacterium
TGTCAATCAGCTACTATGACCTTGGATACACAACAGGTCAGATGGCAGTACAGATCCTGCGTGATGGCGCAGACATCTCAACAATGCCTATTGAATACACAACTACAACTCCTAAGTACAATGCAGCTATCTGCGATGCACTGGGAATCACACCTATAGAAGGATATGAAGCTATCGAATAATAGTTCATCATAAAGCCTTTAATAAGATAATTATGCAATGGTCAAGGGGGGATAATGTATTCTCCCTTGATATTGTATTTTATGTAAAATGGAGATAAGACATGGGTATTTTTGAAGTTTTAGGCCAATTGGTCAATGCTTTGCCGGGTGCCGTTTCACAGGGACTTATCTGGGGAATAATGGCGATCGGTGTTTTCCTCACATTCAGGATACTGGATATAGCGGACCTTACTGTTGACGGTTCTTTCGCAACAGGCGGTGCTGTTTGTGTTATGTGCATACTTTGCGGATGCAACTTGTGGGTGGCTATGCTGCTTGCATTCATAGCAGGACTTTGCGCAGGTGCCATTACCGGAATACTCCATACATTTATGGGGATACCTGCCATACTGGCAGGGATATTGGCGCAGCTTGCACTTTATTCCATAAACCTTAAGATAATGGGCAAAGCCAACCAGTCGGTAAATGTTAATAATACTGATCTGCTCATCTCATTGAGATGGGTAAAGGAGCTGGCACTCCATAATCCGTTGATAACAGTTGGAATAGTTACGATCGTTACCATAGGCGTATTATACTGGTTCTTCGGTACAGAAATGGGATGCTCAATACGTGCTACCGGTGCCAATCTCAATATGAGCCGTGCTCAGGGTATCAATACTAATTTCAACAAAGTTCTTGGCCTTATGATATCCAACGGTCTTGTTGCCTTCTCAGGCGCATGGCTGGCACAGTATCAGGGTTTTGCAGATATCAATATGGGTCGTGGTGCCATCGTTATCGGTCTGGCAGCAGTGATCATCGGCGAAGCCATATTCAGCAGGATATTCAAGAATTTTGCACTGAGACTGCTGTCTGTTGCTCTTGGATCGGTGATATACTACATAGTTATTCAGGCAGTTATAACTATGGGCTTCGATGCAAATCTGCTGAAGCTGCTTTCTGCAGCGATCGTTGCTGTTTTCCTTGCCATCCCTCACTGGAAAGGTAAGTCGATCCACAGGAAACATGATCATGGGAAAGGAGGCAAGGCCAATGCTTGAGATAAAGAATGTAACTAAGATCTTCAATCCGGGAACAGTCAATGAAAAGAAGGCCCTTGATTCCATCGATCTGAAACTCAATGAAGGAGATTTCGTAACAGTGATCGGCGGAAACGGTGCAGGAAAATCCACCATGCTCAACATGGTTGCAGGGGTTTATCCTGTGGATGACGGTCAGGTGAAGATAGACGGTGTTGATGTAACAAGACTGGCAGAGTACAAGCGTGCCAAGTATTTGGGAAGAGTGTTCCAGGATCCTATGACAGGCACTGCAGCCACTATGCAGATAGATGAAAACCTGGCACTTGCTGCCCGCAGAGGGCTTTCCAGAACTTTGAGGGCAGGTATCAATGCCAAGGAAAGAGCCCAGTATAAGGAACTGCTCAAAACGCTGGACCTTGGCCTTGAAGAAAGACTTACTTCAAAAGTCGGCCTTTTATCAGGAGGACAGAGACAGGCTCTTACTCTTCTTATGGCTACTCTTAAAAAACCAAAGCTGCTTTTGCTGGACGAGCATACAGCAGCGCTGGATCCTAAGACAGCACAGAAGGTACTTGATATCACCAATAAAGTGGTTACCGAGAACAATTTGACCACACTTATGGTCACCCATAATATGAAGGATGCCATAAAGTATGGAAATCGTCTCATAATGATGAATGAAGGTACCATCATATATGATGTAGCAGGAGAAGAAAAAATGAAGCTTGAAGTTTCCGACCTTCTGTTGAAATTCGAAC
>CAYTVH010000095.1:0-4952 GCA_964441805.1 uncultured Oscillospiraceae bacterium
GGCGAGTTGTAGAACAGCTCACTTAATATCGTTGTTGCCGCTTCAATTCGTCCTGTTATTTTATACATGCCGGCCAAAATCTGTTTCTGCCAAATAGTCGCTGCAGATGCTTTGCAGATATGGTCCATTATCTCATAAGCTTCTTTTATTTTCCCATCACTAAACAAAAGCCTAGCTTTGATTTCGCGTATCTTTATTGTGGATTTTTCATCAAGCAGTTTTTGTCCCGAATATACCAACTCTACTATTTCAAGAGCCTTCCCAATTTCCCCTGTTTCGAAGTATGCTTCAGCCATATCGACAGTCCAGCTATGGTCATTTAACCCTCTTTCCCACGCCATGCTGCACATTCTTTTTACCGACTCATAATCGCCTTGCATAATGCAGTATTCTTTTAGCAGCAGCATTTCTTTCTCAGTCAGTTCCGTTTCTTTTGCTTTGGCTGTAAGGATTTGGCTGAACTCCTCAAGAAAACTGAATTTTAACGGCAACACATCATGCTCATACCCCATCGCTGCAAATTCATTTGCCTTGGCAAGAGCCTCTTCTTTTTTACCGTTTTGCCATTTGCTCATAATGAGACAGGCTATAAGTACGTTATCAAAAAAGCCTTCATTAAGTTCAAATGCAATTTCAAAACACCTCTCTGCGGAATCATAATCCTCAATCCTGAAGAAAACAGTCCCCATTGCCATATTTTTATGGTAGCACTCATCCATTGCAGCCAGCCATTGAAGTGCCTCATTCCATTTTTCGCTATATGTACAAAGCTCGCTTTCCAAAAGTGCGATGTATGGATGCTCTATTCCCAGCTCTTTCAATGCCGTCAGCTTGTTGCTATATGTTTCCTCGTCTATTTCTTCCTGAGAAAAATACAGCGTATAGTAATCATCTATAAAAACATCATAAAGTGCCTCCGGATCAAGTTCACCAAAAAGCTCGTATGGTGGGAATTCTTTTGCACCTAAAACTTTTCTGCAATAAAACTCCATATACTCATATCCAAATATGTCTTCATACTTTGCCCTCGAAGCGCTGTATTTAAATGTATCTTCTAAGATCTGTGCGATTTTCTGAGAAATATTGGGCAGTTTAAGAATGTAATTGAGAACACGTTGAGCAATTTTGTCGAATTCTTTTGGGTTTGACAATTCAGGTCTCCCTAAAAAATATGCCCATTCACCAATGTCGTTTCTTCGTTTAAAGTTTACGAAAACAGCATGCAGGTGATCTACCCACTCCAAGCTATAGTCTATCTTTTTTAATGAGTTATTATCTGTCACTTTATCCCCCCTAAGCTTTCCAGTGCCAATATGGCAAAATTATTGCGTCCGGTTCCTCTCCCGGAAGAACCAACATAGGCATGAGCCTTCCCTCAATTTTCTTTTTCGGCAAATGATTTCGATCAACAACAACTGTAGTAAAGTAAACTTCTTTTCCCTCCAATAAGTCCCTTGGGAGCTTGTAGCAATAATTTCTTTCCATTTCATCTGCCAAAAGATCTGCCAATTTTTGTATGCTTGGATTGTAGCCGCTTGTTCCTTTTGTCTGAAAAAGAATATGTGCCAGTCCTTCCAAGTCGCCTGGATATTCCAAAAAGAAAGGATCTGTGCTGTAAATAAAGTCGGCCGGATGGTTGCTCTTGCCCTTTTCAAAAAGAAGAGAGTTGGCCTGCACCAGTGCGCCGATGGCTACTTTTCCTTCTTTTAAAATCCTTTTCTGAAACATAGGGTCAAATAATGCATACAACTCATCCGGATCTTCTTTGAAGTTTCCCACATGATCATATTCGGGCTCGAGCCAGTCCGGACATATGCTAAAGTCCTCTCTTTTGTAGTCTCTGTGCTTTTCATAGTATTCTTTTGTTTTTATAATCTCAAATATTCCTTTTGCTTTTCTGCCAAAAAGACCCATCTTTCTCCTCCTTTTAGAATTTGTTTTAGTTTTCAGAATTTTCTACATTATAGCATGTGGAGGTTTTATAGGCAATCCCTCTCATTTTAAGCAATAAAAGAGCGAGGCAATAAGCCTCGCTTTGATTTTGCATTGAAATTAGTCGAGATTGTACTTGTTCTTGAACTTTTCAACACGTCCGCCTCTGTGAGCGAATTTCTGCTGTCCTGTAAAGAACGGATGGCACGCTGAGCAAATGTCAGTTCTGATTTCTTCAGACATTGACTTTGTCATGAATGTGTTACCGCATGCGCAAGTTACTTTACATTCCTTGTAATCTGGATGGATTCCCTGTTTCATGCTTTTCACCTCTTTCCTGCTCAGGTCCTACGCCCTCGCATAATTACTGCTTCGATTATCACAGCCCATACAGAATATCACACCGGCTAGTCAAATACAAGTGTTTTTTGATGGCAAAACATGTTTTTTTGTTGAAAATTCAACATCTTGGGATTTCTATCTTATCCAGGATACCTGCAAACTGTGCCATTATCACGCCATAGTTGGTTATGGGCACTCCTGCTGCTTCTGCAGCCGCGATCCTGCTGAGTACGTGCTTGCGATTGAACATGCATGCTCCGCAGTGGATGATCAGATCGTATTCTTTAAGTTCTTCTTGTTTAGGGAAATCGTTGCCGCAAACATTGGTTATTTCTATATTAGGTCCGAACTTCTTTCTCAGCAGATTCGGTATTTTCACCCTGCCGATATCTTCATTGAGGGGTACGTGAGTGCAGGCCTCAGCTATCAAAACCCTTGAATTTTCAGTCATATCGTCTAATGACGATGCTCCTAAAACGAATTTTTCGATGTCTCCCTTATATGCCGCGAAAAGCACGCTGAAAGATGTGAGTGCGCTTTCTGCAGGCTTGGCTGCATATACCTGATCGAAGCACTGGGAGTCCGTTATTATCAGGTCCGGCGCCTTGTTGAGAAGGCTTAATGCCTTTTCGTAGCCGTCGGCTGTGGTCGCTACTGTAGTGCATCTTCTGTCAAGAAGCTCACGGATGGTCTGGACTTGAGGAAGTATAAGTCTGCCCTTTGGGGCCTGGATGTCCTGGGGCATCACAAGAAGTGCCAGATCACCTTCACCGATGATATCGCCGAGGATCCTCTCTCTTAAGTAGTCTTCCGGCACTGCCTGACGGATGGCTTCGCGGAGCCTGTTGAGACCCAGTGTTTTCGCTGCGCTCACTGCTACGATAGTGCTGCCTTCGAAAATATCTGCTATTGGCTGCAGAAATGTGTCTGCAACATTGCAATGGTCACAACACGCTGAAGGGCAATCCAGATTTTGCTCTGCGAACCGGTCAAGTTTATTTACCGCTATTATTGTTGGTATGTTTTTCTCCGCCAGCTGATCCGCCCACGCTCTCTCAGCAGCCAGATCATCCGTCGCCGTTCCGTCCACCACGACGATGGCCACATCCGTCTTGTCCATGACCGCCCGGGTACGCTCCACTCGGAGCTTTCCAAGGTCGCCTTCGTCGTCGAAACCTGCAGTATCAATGAACACCACGGGGCCGATGGGGTGCAGCTCCATGGATTTGAATACGGGATCTGTAGTGGTGCCCGCCTCGGCAGAAACCAGAGCGATATCCTGACCGGTCAGCGCATTGATCAGCGAAGACTTGCCGGCGTTACGTTTACCGTATATCCCTATATGTAATCTGTTTGCTCTTGGAGTATCGTTAAGACTCATGATGACCCCTTTCTATCTTGTTGGTTTTATCCTTGATTCTCTTGATTTCATAATCCGTGTGTAATTATGGGATTTTTCATTGTTTTCTTCTTGCATTTTGACTTTTAATGAGGTGTTTTCTCGTGAATAAAATTTTTCCGCTTTTTTATGGGAAGAAATCGCGAATTACTCCCATTTTTAAGGAGCAATTTACCTTTACAGAGAAAACAACTAAGCAGGAAGCCATGGTTTGGGCTCAAACAGCCTGAAAGTCCCATAAAACAAGGCCTTTTGCATATTTAAGAGAATCTTCTCTTTTGCGCATCGCTAGCTAAGACAAAGTCAAGCCCTAGGCCAAACATCAATCTCAAGCTAAAATCTAAAATCTCTGTTGCCTGCCTCGATCTCGGCAAGGTGTTCTTGGCAGATGGCTCTGACCTTTTCATTGGGGATCATGGCAAGGCGCTTGGAAATGATGGCATCGCCTTTTTTATGGGTCTCATCGCCGGCATAATCCATGAGGAATTCCTTAAGGGTCATCAGCGCGTTTGGCTGACAGATGTTGGCGATCTGGCCGGCCTTGAGAAGGCTCATGAATCTGTCGCCGGTACGTCCTTCTCTGTAGCAAGCTGTGCAAAAGCTCGGCACGTAGCCCAGGTCTATGAGCCAGTCTACAACTTCTGCCAGAGTTCTTGTGTCTTCAACGTCGAACTGAGCAGTTTCGTCGTGACGCTCTTCTTCCACATAACCGCCCACACTGGTACGGCTGCCGCCGCTGATCTGAGTGATGCCGATTTCGAGGCACTCACGACGAACTTTAGCACTTTCGCGTGTTGACATGATCATTCCTGTGTACGGCACTGCGATACGGAGCACTGCGACGATCCTCTTGAACACATCATCAGGCACACCGTTATCAAAAGTTTCAGGGTCGATATCGTCGGCCGGTCTGATTCGAGGCACGCTGATGGTGTGAGGTCCGCAGCCGTAAGTTTCTTCGAGGTGATGCGCATGCATCAGCATTCCCACGAAATCATACTTGTAGTTTTCAAGCCCGAAAAGCACACCGCAGCCCACGTCATCGATGCCTGCTTCCATGGCTCTGTCCATGGCTTCAGTATGGTACGCATAATCGCTCTTTGGTCCTGTCGGATGGAGCTCTTCGTAAGATTTCTTATTGTATGTCTCCTGAAAAAGGATGTATGTACCGATACCTGCGTCTTTGAGCATTTTGTATTCTTCTACTGTTGTCGCCGCTATGTTGACGTTGACTCTTCTGATGGCCCCGTTCTTGTGCTTGATGCTGTAGATGGTCTTG
>CAYTVH010000096.1:0-4860 GCA_964441805.1 uncultured Oscillospiraceae bacterium
GCAACGGCTAAGAAGGATGGAAAGATAGCATCCAAGTGCAGCAGATGCGGCAAGACGAACAAGGGCGTGAAGATCCCTAAAGCCAGTAAGATCGTAGTACTGAATAAGAAGTCTGTCGCTTATATCGGGAACGGAGGAGAGAAGGATCTCATAAAGGTTGTCGTTAAAAACAGCAAATATCCGCTCAACGAAAATGAGTATGATGTTAGCTACAGTGAGCCGGTATACAAGGGCAAGAAGAGTAAGGGCACTGTAACCGTTAAGTTTAAACCGGAGTGCAAGTATTACAGCGGATCGCTTACATTGACGTATAAGATTACAAAAGCACCGAAAGAATAGATGTCAAAAATGCGGCAGATGCATACAGGGAAGCTGCAGATAAAGCTGTAGACAAAGCCGTAAATAATGCAGTGACAGATGGAGAAAAAGCGGTGGCTAATGCATCGAAAAAGACTTTTAATAAAACTTGAGTAGTAATAATCTAGATGGATGTTAACACTTTTGTTAACACTCGGAGGAACCATGGATGGTGTGGTTCGCCTCCTTTCATTTTCAACGGTTCTAGGACATGCCTCAACAGCTCATCGAGTTCGAGTCCCATGTCCTCCGCCATAAAAGCCTTGGAAATACTGAGTTCCAGGGCTTTTTTCATGGCTTCGGTTTTGGGTACAGTCGGGTACAGCTATGCTGCCCCGGTGAAAGAGATCTGAACACGGGCATTTTCAAGCTGTTTAGCCCTTTCTTCCCGTGCAGATCTGTCGTAGCAATAATTGTTTAGAGTAGTTCTGGCATCGTTATGACCAACATAATTCTGTACCTTCCGTCGCTGCGGGACTTGTCTTTCAACTTGATATAGTACCGCTGGTCCTTACCGTTAAGCTTCTTTATCTCATGTGTGTATTATATGAAAAAGAACTCGAAAAGTACGGACGGTGCCAGACCGATTGAATTAGTACAAAGAAATATAATTTGCATTACCGTTTCTTTTGCAATAGCAGTTGGGTTAAAATAGATTCCAAGAGGTTGCCACTCATGAAGGAAGGCGGTAACAGATGTGCCAAGAATGCATTGAGTCTTATCGGATCACCGGCGCTCAAGTTTGAGCCGGATAATGATACAGATGATTACACCTCAGTAACAGCTTATATCAACGAAGAGTTTGCCAAAGTGAAAGCTGAGGAAGAAGGGGTAAAAGACGTAATCGAAACTACCGGTAAAACTACCGATAAAACTACGCTTAAAACAGATGAGAAAAAACTGATTCTGATCAAGGAGCATCCTGATATAACGCAGGCTGAGATTGCCTCGCAACCGGATATCACGGTTGATGGTGTAAGATATCAGATAGATAAAATGAAAAAATCAGGAATAATAAAGCGTGTGGGTGGCAAGAAAAGTGGTTGCTGGGAGATAACACCTTGATAGGAGAGGATAAAGGCGATCATGAATACAAGGGATATAGAGTTTTTTATAAGAGTATATGAGTGCAAGAGCATGAGTGCAGCAGCAGAGCAGTTGTATATCACTCCACAGGGGCTTAGCGGAGTGATAAGTAAGCTTGAGAAGGAGCTGAACTGTGTGCTTTTCAACAGAGACAGGGGAGGGACATTTCCTACTGAATGTGGAGAGGTGTTCTACAGATATGCGCTGAACATACGGCATAATCTGGATGACATGACATCAGAGATCGACAGGATAACAAGACTAGATAAAGGCATTATCAGGTTCGGTTATTCATTTGGTGCTATGCATGACATCTCGCTGGATATTCCGATGCTTTTTCAGAAGAGATATCCTGACTACAAGCTGGAGTGCACGGAGCTGCCTGACTTTGTAATAGAAGAGCTGATAGAAAGCGGGTCTCTGGATGTAGGATTCGGATCATGCTCTGAACCGGACAAATTCAATTCAATATTCATAAGTGAATCCAGGATACTGTTCGTGCCATGCAGAATCAGTAGATTCTATGATAGTGAATCAGTTTCTGTAGCTGAAATAGCAGAAGAGCCGATAACGCTTCGCAATGACAACTTCACCACTACAAAGATCATGAAGAAGGCCTTTGAAAGATGTGGAAAATCTCCTGATATCATTCTTAATACAGGGGGCATTATGAGAAGCGTCAAGATGTGCAGAGAGAATCGTGCCAATACAGTGATACTGGACAGTGTCGCTGAACAGTTTGGCAACAATGAACTTAAAACTATTCCTTTTAGCGAGGACCTCAGGTGGCCTATGTATATGTTCACTAAAAATGATGTGGTGCCCTGCAAAGTGCTAAACTCATTTATAGAATTCGTTAAAGACACGCTCTGAACCGAATGGACTGCATATGCGTTCAAAACTGCGCTTGCATAGATTTTATCTATAGCAGGCGCTGTTTTTATTATATGGTTATTCAAATTGTTAATTAATAAGCAAAGCGTTTACAAAAGGCAGTCATCAGCTGATACAACCGAAACCGTTTCGATGTTATGGTAAAAATTGTAGATATATAGTTTTACTATGCTGTTGTTAAGGAGGAATATAAGATGAATATCAATGCAAAATCAATCGATCTGGCTAAGGTGCAGGCAGACGCTGAAGAGTCTTATCGCAAGGGTTTCTTCTGCTGCGAGGCAGTAATGGAAACAATCATGGATCACTTCGAACTTGACGTTCCTTATGAGACCATCAGAATGGCTTCCGGAATGGCTATCGGAGTAGGTAAGTCCGGGTGCATCTGCGGCGCTCTCAACGGCGGAGTCCTTGCTATCGGAATGTTCTTCGGAAGATCCGAGCACAAGGGACCTAAGGACCCTAACGTTGTTAAGTGCATGGGTATGACAAATGAGCTTCATGACTGGTTCAAGAAGAACAACACAAAGGGCGTTGCATGCTGCCGCGTTCTCACAAAGGAGTTCGACATGAGTCAGGGACAGCACAAGTCTCAGTGCATCTATTACACAGGTATCTGCGCAGCAAAGACCGCAGAGATCCTTGCAAGAGAACTGGACATTCCAACTACCGGAGAGATCACACTGCTTTCTCACGATGAGTATCTGAAGACAAGAACTGCACCACTCGAAGCATAATGGCTTCAGAAGCAAAAGAAAGGGACTGACAAATGATCAAAAAAATTCCAATTCCAATCTGTGGAGTGATATTAGGCTTGTTTGGTCTGGGGAATCTGCTCCAGTCATATTCAGAGGGAATACGAATGGCTTGCGGTGTCACAGCAACGATACTGGCGGTTCTCTTCCTGATCAACATGTTTTCAGATTTCGGGAAGTTCAAGGAAAACATGAAGAACCCTATTATGGCAAGCGTTTTCTGCACTTTTCCGATGGCTCTGATGCTGTTCAGCACATACTTCAAGCCATGGCTAGGGTCAGGCTCAAAAGTCATATGGTATCTGGCTATTGTGCTGCACATTGTTATGATAGTGTATTTCACCAAAACTTTCATTATGAAGCCTGATCTGAAGATGGTACATGCAAGCTATTACATCGTTTATGTCGGAATAGCAATGGCTGCAATGACAGCACCTGCATATGAAGCTACAGGTTTCGGTATGGCTACTTTCTGGTTCGGTTTCATAGCTTTGCTCATTCTTCTGGTATTTGTGAGCATGAGATATGCGAAGCTCCCGGCACCTGACCCGGCAAAACCGCTGATCTGCATATATGCAGCTCCTGCAAGTCTTTGTATTGCAGGTTATATACAGTCAGCTTCTGCGAAGTCACTGACATTCCTTACAGTACTGTGGGTGCTCGCAACTGTACTGTTCATATTCGCATGTGTTAAGTTTGTACAGTACCTGAAGATGCCGTTCTTCCCGAGCTATGCAGCATACACATTCCCGTTCGTGATAAGCGCTATCGCATCAAAGCAGCTTCTTGCCTGCTCTGTGGCTATGGAAAGCCCTATGGCATTCCTTAAGCCTATCGTGCTGATAGAGACCGTGATAGCGACTATAACAACTCTTTATGCTCTGGTTCGCTATCTGATGTTCCTCTTCGGAAGCGGAGAAAAGAAAGCTGCTTAGGAGAGGTAAATACTAATAAAAAGCAGACTGGTTTGAATCATACACTTCAAATCAGTCTGTTTGCTATATTTCAATAACTCAGGATAAGGCTTCTTCTATTTTCTTTTTTGCATCCCGGAGTGCATCGATGTATCTGTCTTTGAATTTGACCATTCTGGTGGTAGGACCTGAGATGGATATTGCTGCTATTGGCCGTCCGGTGACTATTATAGGAACTGCATAACATGTCAGGCCTATATCCACCTGTTCTCTATCCGATCCATATCCCAGACGTCTTATTTCATCCAGCTCCAGAAGCAGTTCCTGGGCACTTCCGATCGACGTATCGGTATACTTCTTGAATGTTACTGTCTTAATATATTGGTTTACGAACTGGTCTGTCTCATAAGCCAGAAGAGATTTTCCTCCTGCGCTGGCATGAGCGAACTGAGTGTGACCTACTGCAATGTCCAGAGTCAGCCATCTCGAACCTACGCATTTATCTATAAATACAGAATGGATCGAGTCCTTGATAACCGATACATGGGTAGACTCACCGGTTATTTCAGTTATATTGGCGAGGTGAGGGTGTATGAGATTAATAAGTTCCTGTCTGTTATTGGCGGTCTGACCTAAAGTAGATACCTTAGCACTAAGCCGGTATTTCGACCCATCTACCCTGGTTATATATCCGCATTTCTCAAGCGTTACAAGAAATCTGAAAGCCTTGCTTCTGTTAATCTCAAGCAGCCTTGCCACATCAGCTGCAGAAAGCTCTTCATTTTCGATGAAGAGATCCAGGATCTCCAGAGCGCTCTCTACTGACTGAAGTACATATTTATCATTATCTGCCG
>CAYTVH010000097.1:0-4834 GCA_964441805.1 uncultured Oscillospiraceae bacterium
GGATTCGCTACAGCCAACAGAAGCTCTGTTATCAGAATCCCTGCATATGCCAAGGATCCTGATAAGAAGAGATATGAAATCAGAAACCCTGACGGAACATGCAATCCTTACTATGCATTCGCAGCCATCCTGATGGCAGGTATCGATGGCGTCAAGAAAAAGATAGATCCTGTGGCAGAAGGATATGGGCCATACGACTTCAACCTGTACACCCTCAGCGATGAAGAAAAGAAAAAGATCCAGAGTCTGCCGCACACACTGGAGGAAGCCCTCGATGAACTGGAAAAGGATCACGACTTCCTGACTGAAGGCGGAGTCTTCCCTGAAAGACTCATCGAAATCTGGATAGCAAATAAGCGTGCAGACAATATGAGACATACTCAGATGCCTACACCTATGGAATTCGAGATGTATTACGATCTGTAAAAAACAAGAAAAGAAGATGTTTATATATGAAAAAAGTATTGAATATTGAATACTCATGTATCCATGGCACATATTGGATGATCTATGGAGTCGTCAGCAGTTTTGCTTCGGTATTTCTGCTGGCCAAGGGTTTTAGCAACTGGAACATCGGTGTCACGCTGGCAGTGGCAAATGTGCTGGCGGTAGTTTTACAGCCGATAATTGCTGACATAGCAGATAGGGCGAAGAGACTGTCTATCATAGGGATCAGCCAAATACTCACTGTCATGATGATGGTGGTAACTGTGGGCATGTTCGCCTTTGATGGAAGCATGATAGCTCTTTCAATAGTATTTATATTATTGATAGCATGGCATACAGTTCTCCAGCCGCTGTTCAATTCCCTGACATTCACCCTTGAAGAAGCAGGTGTACATATCAATTTCGGAATAGCCAGAAGCATGGGGTCGCTGGCATATGCAGCATTGGTTGCTGTATTGGGCACCATCGTGGAAAACCATGGCGTCATGTCTCTGCCTGTGACGGGAGAGATCATGCTGGTGATGCTGCTTTTGAGTTTGATCGTGACGAAGCGTTCTTACGATAAAGGAAAAAGACAGCTTGCTGCAAAGGGCACAGCTGCATTTGCAAAGGGCACAGCTTCGGCGATGCCGAAGGAAGAGACAAAGGTCGAAGAGGACATCGACCTTATGCAGTTCATCAAGAGGAATAAGTTCTTCTTCCTGGTGAATGTGGGCGTGATCGGTTTGTACTTCAGCAACTCGGTGCTCAACAACTACATGATGCAGATAGTCGATGTGGTGGGCGGCACCAGTGAAGACATGGGTCGCATACTGTCGGTGATGGCATTTTGTGAAATACCGACGATGGTCTGCTTCGACTGGCTCAGAAAGCGTTTTTCATGTCAGTTTATGCTGAAAGTGGCTGCCGTGGGGTTTACCGTCAAGATCGCCCTTTGCTGGATGGCCGACTCGGTGACCATGATATTCATCGCCCAGTTCGTTCAGCTGGTGTCATTCGCACTTTTCCTACCGGCGATGGTTCATTTCATAGACGAGATAATGAGCAAGGGTGAAGCTGTGAAAGGTCAGGCGCTTTTTACTACGATGATCACCGTAACTACTGTCATATCAAGCCTTGCAGGCGGCGCTATCCTTGATATTAGCGGCGCTAAGATGCTTACTTTCGTGGCAATGCTGGCAACTGCAGCGGGTGCGGCCATAATCATCGCGACCGTTGATAAGGTGAAACAAAAATAAACATAATTAAATAAACATAATTAAAAATGTGGAGTATGCTATACCTCCACATTTTTCATACAGGATATCACCTCTTTGCTTGATTGAGAATGTGTATTTATTTGTTTTTCTAAGATTATTACACACGATAATTTCTCATTGCGGTGGTGAACTTTGATTTTATTCTCAAAAATTTTACTACATTGCTGCTGCTTTAGTGCTAGTAGTTATCATATTGCTGCTGGGTGGATGTTTGAATAACTTTGTAGCAAATATTACAAAACTGTATGTGTAATTATTTTAGTTTTTTTGTATTATACACATTTTGGAAATATGTGCTAATAATTCGGAGCTAATGTTATTACCTGGTGATGGTGTTGCATTTGTCCTCGATAAAACTAAAAAGCTTAGAGCCATAAACTCCAAGCTTTTGTATTTTTTTGCATATTCGATTTAGAACGGATCGATAACGCCCATACCCATCAGTACGATGGACAGGATGCCAAGGACTACGATCATGATCGCGATGTTACGTTCGTAAGGCTTGAATACTCTGAGGCCCTTTTCTTTACGGCCTATAACATATATGATGATTCCTACGGCATAAAGGATAGTAGTGATGAGGAACTGTACCAGACCTGATGATACGATCATCCAGATCCCATAGATGCTTCCGATGATGGCAAAGGTTCTTGCCTTCACGACTTCTCCCTTGGATGCGCCAATCATACCGTCTCTTGTTCTTGTGACCTTTTCATAGTAGAGAGCACTGAGCAGGTATGGCAGCATGATCATTGATGAGCCGATGGTGTAGAATGCCAGGTATGATGATTCGTTGAACAATATCACCAGCAGGAAGAACTGTACAAGTCCGTTGGTGATGATAGTTGCAGCATAAGGAGCATCGTTCTTGTTTACCTTTGCAAATATCTTTGTGAACACGCCTTGTCTTGCTGCTTCGAATGAACATTCTGCAGCCAGGATAGTCCAGCCGAGAAGTGCTACGGACAGTGAAAGGAGAACCGCGATGTTCACCATTGCCGCACCCCATGGACCAACAGCGGCTTCGAATATCTGTGCCAGCTGAGGATTGTTCAGCTCTGCCATTTCTTCAGTTGTCATGATACCCATTGCCATTACAGCAACAAGCACGTACAGGGCCAGCAGGCTGGCAAAACCTATAAGGGATGCTTTACCTACGTCACTGGTTTTCTTGGCTCTTCCGGAAAGTACGACTGCACCTTCAACTCCGATGAAAGCCCACACTGTTGAGGAAGTGGTTGTCATGATCTGCTTACCCAGTGGAAGCTCTCCGTTACCCCAGAAGTTGTCCATGAAGACATCCATGTCAAATGCGCCGATCAGGGGGATGACAACAATGAATACCAGGATAGGGATGATCTTGCAGATGGTACCTACAGTAGTCAGGAAAGTTGCTGATTTAACGCCTTTGCATACAAGTGCTGTCAACAGCCATACGATGACTGAGCCGCATACGATAGAAATCACGTTGTTGCCTGTACCGAATACAGGGAAGAAGTATGCCAGTGTGCCGAAGAACAGCGTAAGGAAGGATACGTTGCAGATCAGCGCACTCATCCAGTAACCCCATGCTGAGTTGAATCCGATGAATTCACCGAATCCGGCTTGAGCATAACTGTAAATACCGTTTTTAAGATGCGGTTTGTATTTGTTGAGTCCGAAGAACACCATCATGAGTGTGTACATTCCGACTCCGGCAATACCCCAGCCGATGAGTATTGCACCGGTGTAAGCTCCGTTGGCTGACATGTCACCGACAGTTGTGAAGATGCCGCCGCCGATGGTGGAGCCGATGATCATGGCGATCAGGCCGCCAAGGCCGAGTTTATTTGATTTAGGTTCGTTTCCCATTTAGTGGATCTCCTCTTCATAAATAACTAGTATTCTTGTTTTAAATAACTTGATTAACGATTTAGCTAACTAAAGTGCTTTTGGCGCACTAGAAAGAATTATATCATTTCGGAGGAGATATTCAATAGCTTTATATATTATGCACGATGTATTTGACTGGTTTATAAAGGGAACGTAAAAGGACCCACATTGCTGTGAGTCCTTTCTCTTTTGACTTCTGTCTTTTTTTGTACCGCTATACGGCGCTGTTATGCTATGTTAATAGCTTATTAAGTATACTATATTTATATGTGAATGTCAATCACATTATGCGTGTCCTAACCTAGAAAGAGTTCCGTTATTTTGTTGTTTAATAAATCTAAATTTGTCGGACTAAGTTTTATTCCGGAAAGAACACCACCCTCATTTCTAGGATCAAAGATTCTCATTTTACTAACAGTTGTAATTTGAGATACCACACCTATACTACCGACTTTCATACGATCGATTTCCTTTTCAAGTTTATGTACAACTTGAAGCTCTTTTTCTGCTTCAGCAAGTCTTTTTTTACAGGCATCTGAAATATTTTTAAAATTTGCGCGTTCTTCACTATCGGTTGGATTAACAGTTTTTAGTATATTGATTAGATCATTGATTTCTTTGATTCGCTTATCTAGGTTATCCGCTGTATTATCAAGTTTAAGCTTGATTTTTTGATATATGTCATTTCCTAAGTCAACATCCAGGTGATGTGTGGGCTTCCCTTTCTTTTTAGAAGATAGCGGAATTATAGTGATGGTGCCGGAGTTTAGGGGGTTTTTATTATCAAGTACGACAGCGTAATGCATTCCGCCTTGTTCGTTGCCAACATTAAACCCCAAATTGACCTTTATAACATCTCCGCGTTCATAGCGTTTAAGTTTGGTTGGAGAGAACTGTTCTTCCCAAGCGAGATAGTTATTAAAATCGTTTAGCCAATATGCCAAAAGAGCAGATCTTTTATATTTACTGTTATCATCACTTTCTATACCTAAAGATAATAGGGCGTCAAGTCTTTTAAGGGTATCATCTTTATATTTAATTAGATCTTGTTTATTTTTTCTGTCTTTGTAGTTCATGTATAATAGAGGCTCCTTAAAATATCACATTCGTAGAAATGTGTTGCAATTACTAGAATCTACTATAGCATTATTGATTATATAATAATTTAGCGTATATTTATGTCGAAATTTGTCGAATCAAGTAAATAAAAAATGAGCTCCACTAGTAAAGTGAAACTCATTAAAGTCACCTTATAC
>CAYTVH010000098.1:0-4669 GCA_964441805.1 uncultured Oscillospiraceae bacterium
TGACGCAGGCGATGTAGAGTTTTCTCTTGATTGGAAAGCATATTATGAAGCTGTTGAAGAAGAAGCGCTTAAGCTTTTTAATACCGGCAAGTTCTGCATTTTCCTTGGCGGGGATCACTCGGTTACTATCCCGTTAGGCAAGGCTCTTGGGAGATATTACGAAGGCAAGAAATTGGGAGTAATACATTTCGACTCACATCCTGACCTTTGCGATGAATACGAAGGAAGCAAATGGTCTCACGCATGTCCACTGAAGAGAGTTCTTGAAGATGCTATAGAACCTGCTAATCTGGCACAGGTGGGCATCCGTTCATATGAATATGAAGAAGTGGAGTTTTATACTGCTCATCCTGAAACCATGGTAATCAAAGCGTATGATATATTCCGTGAAGGGTATGAAGCTGCCACAGAAAAGCTGATCGATAAGTTCAAGGATCACGATGCAGTGTACATCACACTGGATATTGATGTTCTCGATCCTGCATATGCACCGGGAACAGGAACGCCTGAAGCAGGTGGGTTATCCTCAAGAGAACTTATGTATATGATAAATAAGCTGATGGAAGAACTTCCTGTAAAAGCGATGGATATCGTGGAAGTTTCGCCGTCTCTTGACACACCAAATCAAATCACATCATGGGCAGCAGTGAAAATAATCTATGAAGTGTTCGCTCAGTTAAATAAGAAATAATCTTATAATAATATAAAATCTTCTAAAGAATTCCCCGGGAAATCAAAACGCCGGGGATTTCTTTTTCATATCCAAACACTTCCTGTTGCAATACGAACAAATGTTCGCTATAATATAATCAAGATGCAAAGAAGGGGGTTACGAGGATGCTTGTTTTTCATGTGGATGCCAACAGCGCATATCTCAGCTGGACAGCAGCTGCGCTGCTGGAAGAAGGGTATCCTATAGATCTCAGGACCATCCCGTCAGTGATCGCAGGGGATCCCAACAACAGGCACGGCATCATCCTGACCAAATCCATTCCGGCCAAGAAATACGGCATCAAGACGGCGGAGACATTATTCGAAGCCAGAAAGAAATACCCCGAGCTTGTTGTTCATCCTCCTGATTATGATCTCTACCTTGACTGCAGTGAGGCTATGTATGCCATACTTTCTGAATATACACCGGTGATCCAGCGATACAGTGTCGATGAGAATTTCTGCGATATGAGCAGATGTCCTGAGGCTGTCAGAGACCCTGTTGGTGTGGCTCATGAGATAAAAGAACGAATCAAACGGGAGCTGGGCTTTACAGTAAACATCGGCATCGGCAGGAACAAAGTATGTGCCAAGATGGCAGGGGAACTGAAGAAGCCGGATATGGTCCATACTCTGTGGCCTGAAGAACTTGCCGACAAACTATGGCCCCTTCCGGTCAGAGAGCTTTTCATGGTAGGAAGAGCAACCGAGAAGAAACTTAAGAAATACAGCATAACGACCATAGGCGATCTGGCCAATGCCGATCCCATATTCTTAAAAAGCATCCTCAAAAGCCACGGGCTGCTGATACACAACTATGCCAACGGCATCGATGATGCACCGGTAATAGTAAATAACGAAATATTACAAAAAGGTTTGGGCAACGGCTTGACTTATGCCTACGACATGGAGACAAGGGAAGAACTTTTCAAAGAGCTCCTTGCCCTTTGTGAGAGAGTGGGCGGAAGGCTTAGAAAGATGGGCAGGATGGCATCACTGGTGTCAGTCCATCTCAGAAGCAGCGACCTTCATGGGTACAGCCATCAGGTGAAGCTGGCATGTGCCGTCGATACCACCAGCGAGATATATGAGACAGCCAAACATCTCATCAATGAAATGTGGAAAGGAGAGCCGGTGAGAGCCATGAGCGTTTCAGTGGGAGAGCTTTGCGGCAGCGACGAAGTGCAGCTTTGCATATTTGATAAGACTGACAGAGATAAAAATGAACGGCTGGATAAAACCGTCGATAATATAAGAAAGCTATTTGGAGAAAGGAGCATCTTCAGAGGGACTTTTGCCAATTCGGATATCGACCCGATACAGGGCGGAGTAAACGATGGCAATTACCTGATGATGGGAGGATTCAAAACATGAAGATCGTGGCAAAGCCAATCAAAACATTGGCAGTATTCCAGTACGATGACGGGACGCCTATGCCGTACAGATTCAAGCTCAAGGGTGCAGCAGGAGATCCGGAAGAGGAAACTACGGTAATTGTCGGCAGCATATTGCGTATCGACAGGACCAGGATCGCCGGCAAGGAGAGCATCGTCTATCACTGTCAGAGCATCATCGGAGATATGGAGAAACGATATGAGCTCAAGTATATAATCCCGGAATGCAGGTGGGTACTGTATAAGATGTGAAGAAAGGAGCCCAAATTGACACATCGAGAGCCGCCGCGTGCAATCTGATTTCACGATACAGTTTTTGCCTTTATCGCGATAATGGGGTATAATGATATAAAGATGAATTAAAAAAGTCAAACCATATGATACTAAGGAGGTGCCATATGTTCAAAAACTGGAATTACAAGAAGCATGCAGCATTTGTCAGCGGAGTATACTTGACCCTTTGGGCTATAGATATGACTCTTGGTTATGTGGTAGTGAAGAAATATATTGCAAAGAGAGAAGAAAAGTAGACTTTCAAGGCTAAATCATGTATAATATATGCCGTATGATTTTAACAAGAAAGGGACATTGACAAATGCCGGTAACAGACTTATTAGAACGTAATCATAAATTATATGGAGAAGAAGTGGCACTGGTGGAGCTGAATCCGCTTATCAAAGATGCCAGAAGAAAGACATGGAAAGAATATGATCTGGTTCCACAGACTTCAACAACACCTTACAGAAGAGAAATAACATGGAGCGTTTTTGACGAAAAAGCCAACAGAGTAGCCAATATGCTGCTTTCAAGAGGCGTCAAGAAGGGCGACCGTGTTGCTATACTTATGATGAACTGCCTCGAATGGCTGCCTATATATTTCGGTATCCTGAAGACAGGTGCCATCGCAGTACCATTCAACTATCGCTTCGCAGCAGATGAAATCAAATATTGTGCAGAGCTGGCAGAGATCCAGGTTCTGATATTCGGACCTGAATTCATCGGAAGAATCGAATCGCTGGAAGAAGAACTGAGCAGAGGAAGACTGCTGATATATGTTGGAGACGGATGTCCGACATTCGCAGAAAGCTACAGAGAACTGGTTGCTGACTGTTCAAGTTCAGCACCTCTTGTCAGACTTGAAGAGGAAGACGATGCAGCTATCTACTTCTCATCAGGTACTACAGGCTTCCCTAAAGCGATCTTACATAACCACGAAAGCTTGACTCAGGCGGCTCAGATGGAACAGAAGCATCATGAAACAGGAAGAGATGACGTGTTCCTTTGCATTCCGCCGCTGTACCATACAGGAGCTAAATTCCACTGGATGGGCAGTCTTTGTGCAGGAAGCAAGGCAGTTCTCCTGACAGGAACTACTCCTGAGATCATCCTGGAAGCTACATCAAATGAAAAGTGCACTATCGTGTGGCTGCTGGTGCCTTGGGCACAGGAAATACTGGATACACTCGACAGAGGCGATCTGAAGCTGGAAGATTATGATCTTAAGCAGTGGAGGTTGATGCACATCGGTGCACAGCCTGTACCACCGTCACTGATCAATCACTGGCATGACTATTTCCCTGATCATCAGTACGATACAAACTACGGACTTTCCGAATCAACAGGTCCGGGATGTGTACATCTGGGTATGGAAAATGTCCACAAAGTTGGTGCTATCGGTGTTCCGGGATACAGATGGGAATGCAAGATCGTTGATGAGAACGAAGCAGAAGTGCAGCAGGGCGACGTGGGCGAACTTTGCGTAAAGGGCCCTGGGCTGATGACTTGCTACTACAATGATCCTGAAGCTACTGCCAACACTCTCAAAGATGGCTGGCTCTTCACAGGAGATATGGCTATGCAGGACGAAGATGGCTTCATTTTCCTGGTAGACCGTAAGAAGGATGTTATCATCACAGGAGGAGAAAACATCTATCCTGTACAGATCGAAAACTTCCTCACAGCTCATCCAAAAGTTAAGGACGTTGCAGTTATCGGACTTCCTGACAAGCGTCTGGGAGAAATCACAGGTGCCATCATCGCCATCAAGGATGGTATGGAATGCACTGAAGAAGAAATCAACGAATTCTGCAAGCAGCTGCCTAGATACAAGAGACCTAAGCAGATCATCTTCGCTGAAGTTCCTAGAAACGCTACAGGCAAGATCGAAAAACCTGCTCTTCGTAAGAAATATGGCGCAGAAAGACTGGTTGAACAGCAGAACAATGCATAAGAAATATGCATGATCGGAACGATACATAAGAAACAAGCCTCCGTACATATAATGTGTATGGGGGTGTTTTTATGTTTGAAAAAATGATACCAAGGGACAGAGCATATGTCTATTTCATAATACTCTGTGAGGTTGTAGGTATTGTTTCCGGAATCATCAGCAGGGGCGGCATGGCCGATTTTGAAAGTGTAGCTCAGTCAGATCTGACTCCGCCCGGTATAGTGTTTCCAATAGTATGGTTCATACTCTATGGACTTATGGGTATAGGAGCTGCGAGGATCTGGCTGGCTCCTGAATCTTTGGAACAGATAAAGGGCCTGCTGGTATTCGCCCT
>CAYTVH010000099.1:0-4614 GCA_964441805.1 uncultured Oscillospiraceae bacterium
ACAGATCGCTATGGGTGCGAACCCTGCACAGACCCTCAAAGCCATCAAGGAAGCAGAAAGCTATGACGGTCCTTCTCTGATCATCGCTTACGCTCCATGTATCAACCACGGAGTCAAGGCCGGCATGAACAAGGCTATGCTGGAAATGAAGAACGCGGTAAGAGCGGGATACTGGAATCTGCTCAGATACAACCCTGACATGATCGCTCAGAAGAGAAATCCACTGTCCATCGACAGTGCTCCTCCTACTGAAAGCTATAACGACTTCATCATGGGCGAAGTAAGATACAACTCACTCAAGCTGAAGAATCCTGAAAGAGCAGATGAACTGTTCAAACAGGCGGAAGAAATAGCAATGGATAGATATAAGAAGCTCAAGAGACAGCACAAGAGCTTCGAAGAACAGTAAAGGAAGGAGGGAAATCAATGTATAAGATTGTAAGCAAAAGAAAATTAAATGACTCGATGACATGGCTTGTTATCGAAGCACCGCTGGTAGCAAGAAAAGCTAAGCCGGGTCAGTTCATCATCCTGCGTACAGATGAATACGGCGAAAGAATTCCTCTGACTATGGCAGGACATGATTCCGAAAAGGGAACTATCGATATCATATATGCAGCTATCGGAAGAACAACAATGCTGCTGGATCAGTTCGAAGAAGGCGATGCACTGGCTGACGTTGTGGGTCCTCTGGGCAAGCCGACACACATGGAAGGCCTCAAGAAGGTCGCAGTAGTAGGCGGCGGTACAGGTAATGCACTGGCTTATCCTCTGGCAACAGGAATGCATAACGAAGGTATTGAAGTTGACATGATAGCAGGTTTTAAAAACAAGGAAATGGTCATCCTGGAAGATGAGTTCAGAGCAGGAACCGATAACCTTTATATCACAACAGACGACGGAAGCTACGGTGAAAAAGGCTTCACGACCGACAAGCTGAAGGAACTGATCGAAGCCGGAAACAAGTACGATGAAATCGTTGCCGTAGGACCTCCTATGATGATGAAGTTCGTATGCAAGATCGCTGAAGATTACGGCATTCCATCAGTTGCATCCCTGACAGCCTACATGGTAGACGGAACAGGAATGTGCGGCGGCTGCAGATGCGTAGTAGGCGGCGAAAACAAGTTCGTCTGCGTAGACGGCCCTGAATTTGACGGCAGCCTGGTTGACTGGGATGAACTTATCAAGAGAAATTCCTTCTATAAGGAACAGGAAGCAGAAGATGCGGCTCACATTTGCCGTCTGACAGGAGGTGTGCGTTACCATGATTAATCTGAAAAAGGTAAAGAATCCTATGCCTGAGCAGGATCCTATCGTAAGAGCAGGAAACTTCGAAGAAGTTGCAGAAGGATACACAGCTCAGATGGCTGTAAACGAAGCCATGAGATGTCTCAAGTGCAGAAAGAAGCCTTGTACCAAGGGCTGTCCTGTAATGGTAAGGATCCCTGAATTCGTTGCAAAGGTTGCAGAAGGTGATTTTGAAGCGGCTTACCAGATCATCAGCGATACAAGTGCACTTCCAAGGATCTGCGGAAGAGTATGCCCTCAGGAAAATCAGTGTGAAGGCTTCTGTGTACAGGGTCTCCACGGTGAACCTGTAGCCATCGGCAGACTGGAAAGATTCGTTTCTGACTGGCATGCGGCTCGTGAAGAAGAAATGGAAAGAGCTGCCCTCGAAGCAGCTGAGGACGATGAGTTCGCAGAATTTGCCGAAGAAGAAGCCATCGAAAGCAACGGACGCAAAGTTGCAGTTGTAGGCGCAGGGCCTGCAGGCCTGACATGCGCAGGGGATTTGGCTGCAAAGGGTTACGAAGTTACAGTGTTCGAAGCTCTCCATAAGCCCGGCGGTGTACTGGCTTACGGAATCCCTGAATTCAGACTTCCTAAGGATATAGTTGCGGCGGAAGTAAAGAAGCTGGAAAAGAGAGGCGTTACATTTGTAAATAACGCAGTTATCGGTAGAGCAGAAACAGTTGATGAACTGTTTGAAGATGGATTTGAAGCTGTTTTCGTAGGAACAGGCGCAGGTCTTCCATCATTCATGAATATCCCCGGTGAGAACCTGCTGGGCGTATGTTCAGCCAACGAATATCTGACACGTATCAACTTGATGAAGGGTTATCTGCCTGAGTATGATACACCTGTTCAGAAGGCTAAGAATATAGCTGTAGTAGGCGGCGGTAACGTAGCGATGGATGCAGCAAGATGTGCCAAGAGAATGGGTGCAGAAAACGTATACATAGTATATCGTCGTTCCATGGATGAGATCCCTGCAAGAGCAGAAGAGATCCACCACGCCATCGAAGAAGGAATCGACTTCCAGCTGCTGAAGAACCCGATCGCAGTTTTGGGCGATGAAAAGGGCTATGTAACAGGTCTTGAATGCGTTGAAATGGAACTGGGTGAACCTGATGCTTCGGGAAGAAGAAGACCTGTAGTTAAAGAAGGTTCAAACTTCGTTCTCGATGTTGATTGTGTTATCATGGCAATCGGTACCAAGCTGAACAAGCTGATACTGGAAACTACTGAAAATCTGGAAGCCAACGACAGAGGCGGTATTGGTACAGACCAGGCGGCTGCTACTAACCGTGAAGGCGTATTTGCAGGCGGAGACGCAGTAACAGGTGCAGCTACTGTTATCCTGGCTATGGGCGCAGGAAAGACAGCAGCAGCAAGCATTGACGAATATTTAGGCGAATAATATATATGAAAAACTGCTTCGGTTTATGCCGGAGCAGTTTGACTTTTGACGTGGCAGCAGTTAAAATTAGGGCATGGATATCATAACTAACGACGTTTACAATTTCATATATATCGGAGTCATAATCCTCGGCGGTATCACTCTTCCATTGACTTTGATACTGCAGCTCAAAGAAAGAGATAAATATCATCGTGCACTGATGCTTTTTGTTGGGGCAATATTTATCTACATGTTGACAGATTTTGTAACTTATTATCTTATAGGTGAGACTGTATCTGCAGACGTGAAATTTGCCATGATCACTGTATCCGATATCTTTTTCTGTGCATTGACATTGGCATGGATGTATTTGATACAAATTTTTGTTGGTGCCGAAAAAGTAATAAAGCTCAAGTATCTCGTTATACTTACGATAACATACCTGCTTATTTCACAGGTGCTTTCTATTTCGCTGGGAAGATATAGTTCATATTCCATGTACCTGGAAGTGGAAGAAGGCGCAGGCAGCGTCTTGCTTCAGTGGGTCAATGTCCTCTATGTGGTTGCAGTGATATGCGTCTGTTTGATAAGCGCCCTTTATGTGGGCAAGACTACAGCATCACCAAAAGCACAAGGCATAAAGTTGATGTTGATACTATCGCTTATGATATACATGCTATATGTGGCGGTATGGGATTATGTGACATGGTTCAAACCTGAAGAAAAGCTGATCAATATCTATGCACTGGATCCTATGCTCATCCTGTATGCATTGCTTAGTACAGCAGTTATTTTCTATTTCTATAAAAAGGATCCGCTCAAATTATCGGGATCACAGGTAGCCACTGAAGATGCCATAAATGCTGTAGTTAAGAAATACAGCCTCACAGAAAGGGAGGCCGATGTTTTGACACATATAAATATGGGCAAAGGTAATCTTCAGATCGCGGCAGAACTGGGCATATCAGAGAACACAGTGAAGCGGCATGTGAACAATATTTTCAAAAAGACAGAGACTCAGAGCAGACATGAGATAATTTTCAAGATCTCCAATGTGAAAGAAATAGATTTATAGCACAAAAAAACAATATCTAATACGAAGGTTGACAGCGATCCGGCAGACGGGTCGCTGTTTTTTTAAAATGTTAAAATCTCAACGTTTCAGGGCATATAACACCAAGGTGTTATTGAAAAACAAAAGGCTTTTGCTCTAATATATACTGGTAAGAGTTCGAAAATCGTAATTGTATTACATCATTTTTTTAGGAGGAAAAAGAAAATGAGCCAACAACAACATGGCGTAGCTGGACTTAAAAAGCATGACATGAAAGTGTCCAGCATCGTATTTATGCTGTATTGCCTCGTAGCAGCAGGCGCGTTCGGTATCGAAGAAATGATACCTGAATCAGGTCCGGGAATGACTTTGATCCTGCTGGCTGTATTCCCTATCATTTGGGCTTTGCCAATCAGTAACATGGTTGCTGAATGCGGATCCGTAATGCCTTCTGAAGGCGGCGTGTACGTATGGGTAAAGGAAGCATTCGGTGAATTCTGGGGATTCCAGGCCGGATGGTGGGCAACAGTATCAACTTACATCACCAACGGCGTATACGTAGCACTGGTAGCAGGTTACGTAAGCCAGATGATCCCTATGTCAGAAATGGCTATTCTGGTACTGAAGGTAGGAATGATTGCTGTATTTACGATCATCAACCTGATGGGACTGAGAGAAGTAGGAACAGTAAGTACTATTCTTTCTATCGCTATCGTATGTGCATTCATGCTGGTAGCAGCGGTAGGTATCATCAACTGGCAGACAAATCCAATCGATCCAATCATGCCACCTGACTACAACTTCTTTGATTCACTGTCAGGCGGAATCTGTATCTGCGTATGGATGTACTGCGGATATGAATGTATCTCCAACATGG
>CAYTVH010000100.1:0-4489 GCA_964441805.1 uncultured Oscillospiraceae bacterium
AAAAAGTAAAGCCCCTAATATTCATTAGGGGCTCGAATAACTTATGCTTCTTTTGGATATACGCTTACTTGCTTTCTCTTCTTGTCATATCTTTCGAACTTAACAGCTCCGTCAATCATTGCAAATAATGTATCATCTCCGCCGATTCCAACGTTGTTACCAGGGTGGAACTTAGTTCCTCTCTGTCTAACCAGAATGCTTCCAGCACTTACAAACTGACCGTCACCTGTCTTAACGCCTAAACGTTTCGACTCACTATCACGACCGTTCTTCGAGCTTCCTACACCTTTCTTACTTGCCATGGACCAGACACCTCCTCGCTATATCAATTTCAAATTTACGATTTAAGTTTTAATTTCTTATTTCAGAGCAGCTTCGATTGTTTCGATCATTACTGCGTTTGTAGCCTTTTCATCGATTTCGATGTTGTTTTCCTTAGCGAATTCAATGAGCTGTGCTTTCTTCATTGACTTCAGGGATGGCTTCTTAACAGCTTTCTTTTCTTCTACAACTGCTTCTTCCTGCTTAGGTTCTTCTACCTTAGCTGCAGGTGCTGCCTTAGCTCCGCCGATAGCAGTGATTTCTACCAGAGTGTATGGCTGTCTGTGGCCCTGCTTCTTTCTGTAGTCCTTCTTAGCCTTGTACTTGAAGATGATTACTTTCTTACCTTTACCGTTTTCAACTACTTTACCTTCAACAGTAGTTCCTTCAACGTATGGAGCACCTACTTTAACTCCTTCACCTTCTCCTACTACGAGAACTTTGTCAAATACAACTGTTTCGCCGGCTTCTACGCCCAGTTTTTCAACAGCGATCTGATCTCCGTTCTGTACTCTGTACTGCTTTCCGCCTGTTTCGATAATTGCGTACATTTTGTTTCTTTACCTCCTCTATCCAGTCTCGCCTTATCAGGTATCAGCCTTTGCAAACACTTGCTTTGAGCTGAATTTACAAACCTTTACCGAGCGGCTTACCTGCTATATGATACTACAAAAAGCAAAGGATGTAAAGAATTTTTTTCTCTACATCCATAATTTTTTATTCACCAATTTTTTATTCAATGATAACGCCGTCTTCATCGATCATCAGACCGTCATCGATACCGGGGATGGACATGTCTGCTTCTTCAGCATTCTTTTCTTTCTCTTTCTTAAGAGTATCAAGGAGCATTCCTTCGATCTTATCGAGGACTTCAGGATTATCGATGAGATAATTCTTAACGTTTTCTCTTCCCTGACCCACTCTGTTTCCTTCGAAACTGTACCATGATCCGGCTTTTTCAAGTATCTTGGCTTCAACTGCACAGTCCAGAACATCTCCTGCCTTGGAAATACCTTCGCCGTACATGATGTCGAATTCGGCCTGCTTGAACGGAGGTGCCACCTTGTTCTTAACGATCTTGGCTCTTGTTCTGTTGCCGAGCACCTGATCCCCCACCTTGATGCTTTCCACTTTTCTTACATCTATTCTCATTGAAGAGAAGAACTTGAGAGCTCTGCCGCCTGTGGTTGTTTCAGGATTACCGAACATAATACCGATCTTTTCTCTCAGCTGGTTGATGAATATAATAGTGGTATTTGTCTTATTGATAACACCTGCCAGTTTTCTCAATGCCTGTGACATCAGTCTTGCCTGAGCACCAACTGTAGCATCTCCCATCGCACCGTCGATCTCATGCTTAGGAACCAGTGCAGCAACAGAGTCTACTACTACTACATCGATGGCACCGCTGCGAACAAGCATTTCTGTGATCTCAAGAGCCTGCTCACCATAGTCGGGTTGTGATACCAAAAGCTCATCCACATCAACCCCAAGGTTTCTGGCGTATTCAGGATCCAGTGCATGTTCCGCGTCGATGAATGCTGCCTTGCCGCCCAGCTTCTGAGCTTCAGCGATTATATGTAATGTAAGTGTTGTCTTACCTGATGATTCAGGTCCGTAAACTTCCACGATCCTGCCTCTGGGAACACCGCCGATTCCCGTTGCCAGGTCAAGGCTCATTGAACCTGTTGAGATCGCTTCTATATTCAGCTTGGCACCATCGTCGCCCAGCTTCATAACTGCGCCTTTGCCAAACTGCTTCTGTATCTGATTGAGAGCCGCCTCCAGCGCTTTCTCTCTGTCTGTATTCCCTGTTTGATTTTTGTTTATTGCCATTTTCATACCTCCAATACAAAATGAACGCTTGTTCTTTTTTATAATACCCCAAACTTATGTTCTCGTCAAGTGATATTTGCTGTATTTTAAAGCTTTTCGATTTCTTCTTTTGAAAGTTCTGTGACTTCTTCAATCACCTTATAGTCAAACCCTTTTTCTTTCATTCTAAGTGCAGTTTCCTTTTTCTCCTGCTCAACCGCTTCTTGTCTCTCAAGTTCTATTTCTTCCCATAAATTCATATATCTCTCTCCAATCTCTTCATTAGATTTGATTTCATCGATTTTATCTTGAAGTTTTCGGATCTTCTCACTTGAAGCAACCATCTCTGTTTTACTGGCTGTAGTTTCGAAATACTTAAGGAGTTCAATAAGTTCATCACTAACTCCTTTCGGATCGGTGCCTCTGGTATTAAGAAATATTCTGGTAGCTCCATCCTCCAGCTTGATTTCCGGATATTCCTCACACATCATTTCGAAGGTATACTTGTACAAGCCTTTACCGAACAGGTCGAATGGTGCGATTATTATAACAAACACCTCATTCAATTCATTGTAGGTTTTACTGCCGGACTTCATAAGCTTGCTATCTATGACGCCGTTATACAGTCTGCTTCTTTTCGGTAAATCCTTAGTGTCTTTTTTCTGAACTTCCGTATCATAGACATTGTCATCGATATCTTTTGCCCAAACATCAAGTTTGACATACTTCCCCCAATGGAAAGCACGCTCTTCCTTCTCGGCTTGAGGCATGTGTTTCAGAATAACATCCCTTCCCAAAATGATTTCAAGGATGATTTCCATTGTTTCTTGATCCTCAACAGCTTCAGCAAACAGAAATCTGTCAAGTAAAGTCAGATCTTTCAAATCCTTCATGTTATTTTTTTGTTTAATCATATTATATCCCCCTTTTAAAACTAATTCAACAGATCCAAGTTAATAAGATATTAGTCGCTATACTTTAATTACCATATTATATATCCATATTTTGACATTGTCAATATTTTCCATATAATTGTTCTGAACAGGATTTTTACCCAATCAAAAAGCACACAAGCCCAACATATAAATAGCTGTGTTTGTGCACTTTAACTTCTGTCTATTTACTTTTCATATTTCTCAGCATACTCTTCTTCTGCTTCTTCATCAAAGGAAAAGTCGGGCTTTTGGAAATGTCCTGACGGAGGCATCCCTGTTATATCTGTAGGCAATCCTCTAAAAACGGATGCTCCCATAGCTCTTCCCACTGTTCCGAGAACGTCATCATTCTTATTTTGTTTCCCTAACAACTTATTTTCCCGTCGTCTCTGTATTCCTCCAACGATCAAAACTGTAATTATAAACAAAAGTATAATTATAACGTCAAGATTATCTATCAATAGTTCTTTCATTGATATGCCTTTCATTTTTTGATTAATAGAATCCTAATTCTTTCATCGTTTTTAAGAATACATCCGCTTCTCCATTCGGATTAGCAGCCTTCGTTGCCTCAATATCATACCATGCATACTCTAATCCATGCACGATAATTGGTATTTCTTTACCAAACTGTTCTTTGATCACGCCTTCTTCCTGAAGTCTTTTAGCAGTTTCTGCAGCAAGAAACACCAATTCATAGTGCCCTGCCGGACCTTTACCTATGTAATTCATATCCTCATCAAAGGCGTTCTCATCGTCTTCGTAAACATATTTATCCGGTGTAATATAATATTCAAGTGTCCAGTTGTTCAAGTTTGACCTCCTATATTAGACCACACTACACTTTTAGTATTAACTTTGTAATTTATCTGTAGCTAACCTACAATCATCACAGAAATAGTCACATATACTGTCTTCTTCCTCCCTCCATGGTTTACCGCACAAAGGGCACTTTCTATATCCTTTATTACTATTAAACAGATAGTAGTATGTAGGCACTCCTGTTTTTTCTTCCAGTTCCTTGCACAATGATCTTCCCCATGTGGATAAAGATGATTTTGGGTTGTGCATTTGATAAAGCGCCGACCGTTCTACACTCTCAGTCCAAGCGTGAAGCCACAATTTATCCATGGCACGATAACTGTCCTTCCAACTATGAAGAGTCAAGTGTTCTTCTTCATAAGGTTCTAAATACGGAAGTTTATATAGTGGTACAATACCGCCGCAATCAGCACATAAAATGAGCATCTCATCATCAAACTGTGTTGTAAACATGAGATATGCAGACGGCTGTTCACAGTCACAGGCTTCTGCCCATCCATCTAATTCTCCCAACAATTCATAAGAAATATCAAAATGGTTTTTCAGAACGCTCTCAAACTCATCAATATACTTGTTACGATAAGTCTTCTCTTTTA
>CAYTVH010000101.1:0-4431 GCA_964441805.1 uncultured Oscillospiraceae bacterium
GGAACAGGAGATTACAATGCTAAAAAAAACAAAAATAATATGCACACTGGGGCCTGCAAGCCGCGATGAAAAAGTCATGGAAGGCATGCTAAAAGCAGGGATGAACGTTGCAAGGCTGAACTTTTCACATGGCACCCATGAGGAGCACAAAAAGACCATCGAAAAATTCAGGAGCATAAGAGACAAAATGGACATACCGGCCGCAGTGCTTCTCGATACTAAAGGACCTGAAATAAGACTTAAGGATTTTGAAAACGGAAGCGAGATCCTTGAAGAGGGACAGACATTCATCCTTACTTCGGAGGATGTATCAGGAACTTCAGGGAAGGTAAGCACCACATACAAGGCCCTTCCGTCACAGGTGGAAAAAGGCACTTGGATACTCATCGATGACGGCAGAGTAAGGCTTGAAGTGGCTGAAACTACCGAGACAGAAGTAGTGTGCACTGTTGTTTCAGGCGGTAAGGTAAGCAATAGAAAAGGAGTGAACATCCCTAATAAGTCCCTTGACCTTGAATATATCAGCGAAGCTGACAGAAATGATATCTTGTTCGGGATCGAGATGGACGTGGATTACATCGCAGCATCCTTCGTAAGAAGCGGCGACGATGTAAGACAGCTTAGGACCCTTCTCAATGAAAACGGAGGAGAAAAGATCAAGATAATATCAAAGATCGAGAATATGGAAGGCATCGACAATTTCAAAGAGATCCTTGAGCTTTCAGACGGGATCATGGTAGCAAGAGGTGACATGGGAGTTGAAGTCGATTTCGAAAAACTGCCGGGAATACAGAAGAAATTCATCAAGGAATGCTGTAAGGCAGGAAAACCTGTAATAACGGCTACCCAGATGCTTGAGTCCATGACCACAAGTCCTGCACCGACCAGAGCAGAGATAACAGATGTTGCCAATGCAGTGTTTGATGGAACATCTGCAGTGATGCTTTCAGGAGAAAGTGCTGCAGGTCAGTATCCTGTAGAGACAGTTGCAACAATGGCCAAAATAGTGAGTCAGGCAGAACTGGACGCCGAAGAAGTCAACCAGTATAAATTCCTTGAAGTGGAATCCGATGAGAAAGACGTTTCAAATGCCATGGGACATGCAGCATGTACTACGGCAAGGGATATCAAGGCCAGCGCCATAATCGCAGTTACCACATCAGGATACACGGCTGAAATGATGGCCAAATACAAACCCAATACGCCTATCATTGCAGCCACACCAATAGAGAAGACTTATCACCAACAGGCCCTGACAAGAGGCGTATATCCGGTCCATACGAGACTCAGTGACAGTATAGACAAATTGATGACTGAAGCCACTGAAGGTGCCGTAAGGATGAAATTCGTCGAAAAGGGCGATCTCGTGGTTTTGAGCGCAGGAATGCCTCTTCAGGTTTCAGGAACCACAAACCTCATAAGAGTAAAGACCATAGAATAATGTAAAAAAACAAACCCGATGCCTTTTGCATCGGGTTTCTGTTTTTGGGTCGTGCTTTATCTATTTTATTCAGCAGGAATTTCTTCTGATTCAACAGATTTTTGTGCGAGCACCTTTTCGTACTCTTCAAAAATTGCATCCCTAATTTTGTTTCTGGTTTCGGAAACCAGTGGATGAGCGATGTCTCTAAAGTCGCCTTCACCCATTTTTCTGCTAGGCATAGCGATGAACAGCCCGTTTTGTCCTTCTATGATCTTGATGTCATGGACAACAAATTCGTCATCAAAGGTAATGGAAACAACAGCTTTCATCTTTCCTTCATCGTTTACCTTTCGGATCCTTACGTCAGTAATGTTCATGTGTAGTACCGCCTTTCGTGCCGCATTGTCCTATATAATTACAACTATTATATAATAGAATAAATAGATAAACAAGCAAATTTTAAAAAATCTGACTATTCGGTATCACCTCAACAAATTTGTCATTTTCGTCGACTTTTCCCAAATATACGATCGGGAAGTAATTTGTGACTTTTTTCTTTATCGGCTCGATGTTCGAAATGGCTACACCCGTTCCAACTACTTGGATGTCGACCTCTGAAAGGATCTCGGCTATACCTTTGATGCTACCGCCTCCGCGCATAAAATCATCGATGATAAGGGCTTTTGAGCCCGGTACTGCCGCTCTTTTGGAAATTGACATTTTTTGCAATCTTTCCGATGAACCGGGAAAGTAGTTTATGCTAACTGTTGCGCCTTCTGATATCTTGGTCTCCCTTCGCACGACGATGGCGGGAATATTCAAAAGGTGTGCCGTCATAAAGGCTACGGGAATACCTTTTGTTTCTATGGTGGCAATGTAATCTGCCCCTGAATTTCTGAAATGTTTTGCGAAGATCAGAGCCATACCCTTGACGATGGAAGGGTCGTACATTATATCTGAAGTATAGAGAAAACCTCCGCCCAAAATTCGCGACTCATCTCTAAGCATTCTGCAGAAATTGTCCTGAACCTCTGCTGCCTTTTCATCGGAAATGTCAGAGACATACCTTACTCCACCGGCGGCACCGGCTATAGTTTCGATGTATCCGTATCCGGAGGCTTTTACAGCTTCCTTGGCAGCACTTATGTCTTCGCTTATGCTGGATTTCGCTGCAGAAAACTTTTCGCAGAAATAATTGAGACTGAACACCTTTTGGGGTGATTCGGTTAGTATCTGGCATATGGCGCCGACTCTGTGACTTCTTTTCATAGATATATCTCCTGTCCTTAAAGGCTCAACAAATTATTTGCAGAATCATAATAATATTATCGGAGTTTGTTGTCAATCGTAATAGAGAGACTAGAAATATAGGAAAAAATATGGTATACTCTCCATAACTACGATTAGGAGGCATTCAGATGGTGAATTTATCTGATTTTAATAAGATCCACTGTATCGGAATCGGCGGTATAGGCTTATCTGCCATCGCAGAGATCCTTTTATCAAGGGGATATCAGGTATCAGGTTCCGATATGAGGGAAAGCGAAATGACAGAAAAACTCATGGAAGATGGAGCTGTCATATATTTAGGCCATAGAGCTAAAAACGTAGAAGGTACAGATCTGGTGATCTACTCCGCAGCTGTGGGAAACGACAATCCTGAGCTGGCAAGGGCGGAAGAGCTGGGAATACCTGCCATAACAAGAGCGCAGGCACTGGGCGCACTTATGGACGAGTATGAGAACAGCATAGCTATTTCGGGTACTCACGGCAAAACTACTACGACCTCTATGGTTTCTTTGATTCTCAAAAACGCTGAAAAATCGCCTACCATACTTGTGGGAGGCAATCTTTCAGAGATAAACGGCAACGTATATGTGGGAGGCAACGATTACTTCGTTACGGAAGCTTGTGAATACATGGACAGCTTTTTAAGCCTCAAACCAAAAATCGAGATCATCCTGAACATTGACTCGGATCATCTCGATTACTTCAAGGACGTGGAACATATTGCCAGCTCCTTTGACAAGTTCGCAAAACTCGTGCCTGAAAACGGAGCTGTTATAGCATATGATGCCAATCCTTTTGTGAAACGTGTCATCGAGAACATACCCAATGCCATCACGTTCGGGCTCAATGAAAGCTGCGACTACTATGCATCAGATATAGACTTTGACGGCGAAGGAATGCCTAGCTTCAAGGTGAATCACGGCGGCAAGGAACTTTGTGAGATCAATCTTTCAGTTCCGGGCGAGCACAACATACTCAATGCTCTTTCGGCATTCGCATGCTGCCACATACTTGATGTTGAGGTGGACGACATCGTTAAGACCCTTACGACTTTCAAAGGGACCCAGAGAAGATTCGATGTGCTGGGCAAGACCATGGAAGGCATCAAGATCATAGACGACTATGCTCATCATCCAACAGAGATAAAGGCGACCCTTTCTGCAGTGAAGAACATGAAGCATAATCAGCTGTGGTGCCTGTTCCAGCCCCACACTTATACGAGGACACTGGCTCTTATGGACGACTTCGCAGAGTCGTTTGGAGATGCAGACAAGATCGTGCTGGCAGAGATTTATGCGGCCAGAGAAAAGAATATCCATAAGGTGAGCTCCAAGACCCTTATGAACAAGATAAAGGAAGCCGCTCCGACCAAGGAAGTGTACTTCTTCAAAGATTTTGATGAAATCGCCAATTTCGTATATAACAATGCGGAATCAGGAGACCTGGTGATAACTATGGGTGCGGGAGACATATATAAAGTCGGAGAAATGATCCTTGATAAGGACAGAAGATATTAGGGAGGTTCATATGGATATCCGCGAATATGAAGCTTTGGAAAAGGCAAGGATCGAAAGAAATATCGCTTACATGGAAGCAGGCGTCAACTTCATAGATCTGAAGATGGCATATATCGATGAAGGCGTCAAGATAGGCAAGGGAACCACCATATATCCTTGTGCGGTCATCGAAGGGGACGTTACCATCGGTGAGAACTGTAT
>CAYTVH010000102.1:0-4275 GCA_964441805.1 uncultured Oscillospiraceae bacterium
TCGAATCTCTGAGGCATCTGCATATCCAGCTGGATAGTTCCGCACTGCCATGTTCTGCCGATGGAGTCTTCCAGATGGAAGTCCAGCTTAGGACCGTAGAATGCACCGTCTCCTTCGTTGATAACGAAAGGCTTGCCGATGGCTTCCATAGCTTCTCTCAGTGCAGTTTCAGCTGCTTCCCACTCTTCGTCTGTTCCCATTGAATCTTCAGGTCTTGTGCTAAGCTCGATATGATATTTGAATCCGAACATGTTATATACATCGTCGATGAATTTAACAACGGCGATAACTTCGTCCTTGATCTGTTCAGGAAGCATGAAGATATGAGCATCGTCCTGTGTGAATGTTCTTACTCTCATCAGTCCGTGGAGAGCACCTGACAGTTCGTGTCTGTGAACCTGACCCAGTTCGCCCATTCTTACAGGCAGTTCTCTGTATGACCACATCTTTCTCTTGTATGCCAGCATGGATCCCGGGCAGTTCATTGGCTTGATAGCGTAGTCTTCATCGTCTATCTTGGTGAAGTACATGTTGTCCTTATAATGATCCCAATGGCCTGAAGTTCTCCAAAGCTGTTCGTTCATGATCAGCGGAGTCTTGATTTCCACATAGCCTCTCTTGGCATGTTCTGTCTTCCAGAAGTTTTCCAGTTCATTTCTGATGACCATTCCCTTAGGCATGAAGAACGGGAATCCCGGACCTTCTTCATAAAGTGCAAAGAGATCCATTTCCTTACCGATCTTACGGTGGTCTCTCTTCTTGGCTTCTTCCAGTCTTTCGATGTATTCATCCAGTTCAGCCTGAGTAGGGAAAGCTGTTCCGTAAATTCTCTGGAGCATCTTTCTGTTGGAGTCACCTCTCCAGTATGCACCTGCGATGCTCTGGAGCTTAACAGCCTTGATCTGGCCTGTGCTTTCCATGTGAGGTCCTGCACAAAGATCAACGAAATCGCCTTGGCTGTAGAATGAGATGATGGCATCCTCAGGCAGATCTTCGATCAGTTCAACCTTATAGTCTTCGCCTTTTTCTGCCATGAACTTGATGGCTTCTTCTCTGGGGAGTTCGAATCTTTCCAGCGGATAGTTGGCCTGGATGATCTTCTTCATTTCCTTCTGGATCTTCAGAAGGTCCTGATCTGAAAGCTTATGTTCCATGTCAAAGTCATAGTAAAATCCGTTGTCAATGGAAGGTCCTATTGCCAGCTTGGCATCGGGCCACAGCTTCTTGACAGCCTGAGCCATGATATGTGATGTGGTATGTCTGTAATTGTCTCTTACCTGTGCATCTTCAAAATTTATTTTTTCCTTCGCCATTTTTTCTTCTCCTTCTTAAGATCCTATTTTTCTTCAAGTGCCAGCTCTATGAGCTTATCTATCAATTTATCGTAAGGCAGTCCCGAAGCTTCCCAAAGCTTAGGGTACATGCTGATATTCGTAAATCCCGGCAGGGTGTTGATCTCGTTGAATATGACCTTGCCGCTTTCCTTCAGGAAGAAGTCTACTCTGGAAAGCCCTCTGCATCCCATGGTCTCATAAACCTTGATCGCTGCCTCTTTGATCTCATTTTCCTTGGCCTCATCCAGGTCAAACACGATTCCCGTCTTTGACTGGACGTTTTGGTATTTTGCCTCGTAATCGTAAAACTCATTGGCTGCAAAGATCTCACCTATGCATGAAGCTTCCGGTTCGTCATTTCCCAAAACTGCCACTTCTATTTCTCTTCCCACGATGGCTTCTTCGATCAACACTTTATCGTCTTCAAGAAAAGCCTTTTCGATGGCCTTAGGCAGATCATCTGCTTCGCTTACTTTGCTCACCCCTACCGATGAACCGGCGTTGGCAGGTTTTACGAACAGCGGCAGCTGACATTCGAAATAGTCAAACATGGCGATCACTTCATTTTTCGGGTCTTTCTCATATGTCTTCTTGTGGATCACTATGCATTTTGCCTGGTTCACAACATTGAGCTGATCGATCATGGCCTTGGTTATCGCCTTGTCCATGGAGCTTGCCGATGCAGCTGTATCGGATCCTACGAAAGGGATCCCGGATATCTGCAGCAATCCCTGCATGGTGCCGTCTTCACCATTCTTGCCGTGAAGTATCGGAAAGATCACGTCGATGGATTTGCTTTCGAAGCTTCCATCTTCCTGTTTCACCATTATGCTCTTCATGCTGTGATCAGGTGCTATGAATGCTGTTTTATTGTTTTTATTATCTTTCCATGAGCCACTTCCTATATCGACAGCAGGGGAATCTGTCAAAAGCCAGTTCCCCTCCTTGGTTATGCCTATGGTGCTTATATCGTATTTCTCACTGTTTATATGTTTGAGGACCGATGCTGCAGATGCACATGATACTTCATGTTCTGAAGACATGCCTCCAAACAATATAAGCAGCGATATTTTATTAGCCATATCAAATTACCTCTGTTTTTTAATAATACCCTGTCTTGGCAGATATATCGGAGCTGATACTCTGCACCGCATCTGTAGGTGTATATCCTTCCTGTGCAAACAGCTCTTCATGGAGCTGCACCACGTTAGTATATAAAGTTACAGGTGGACCATACCACGCTGCTCCTGTCCAGCCTCTTGTGGTGTATGGCCAGCCGATGCTGTCTGTCATTTCATACGAAGCGATGTCCATGACCATTTTCAGCATATCTCTGGAGCTCATATTCGTCTTTACTTCAGGGAGGATCTCACTTGATATCTTCCTGAGAGCTTTGACATCCATTTCCATCGCCTTTTCAAAGGTCGCCTTGACAACTATCTTCATTCTCTCGTTTCGCCTGTAGTCCCCTGTAGCCGCGTCTTTCCTTATTCTGGCGTATGTAACAGCCTGGACGCCGTTGAGAGTCTGCTTACCTGCTTCTGTTATTTCTTCGTCCGATCCTCCGATATTGTTCTGGGTATCGTGGATGTACTTATTCATTTCGTTGATCTCGGACTCTTGTATTTCAACATCGATTCCGCCGAGGGCATCGACCACATCGGCTACTGCCTTCCAGTTGACCACTACAACTTCCTTGATGTTGAGATCGAGATTCTTGTTTAAAGTATAAAGGACTTTAGTAGGCCCCCCGTAATAGTATGCGTGGGTTATCTTATCGAGACCAACATCTTCTCCCAGATACAGCATTGTATCTCTATACACTGAGAAGAGCTTGATTTCATTGGTTTCTTTGTTGATGCTGGCAATGATGATGGCATCGCTTCTTACCCCTTCATCGCTGCTCATATCTCTGGCGTCGATACCGAGAATGGCGATGTTCCTGTAATTGCTCAGCTGCTCATCGACCACCGGATCTATTCCTATAAGGGCAGGGTCAAGTTCAACTCTTCCCACATTATCCAAAGTATTTTTGACGATGGATATCCCTGCTGCCATCACACCGCCGATGCCAAGCACAAGTATGAGCACTACTATGAGTGCCACCTTCAAGCCTCTGCCGTTTTTTCTCTTATCTCTCTTTGAGCGTTTCTTTTCTTCTTTTTTAGTAGCTTTTCTTAAGGCTTCGTATTCAGCTCTGCTGTCATCGCTCCGTGAAGGCTTGTCCTCATCAGCTTTATTGACACGGCCTTGTCTGGCGATCTGTTTTTTTCGGCTTCTGCGTCTCATCTCAGAATTGCCGTAAGGTGTGTCGTCTATGGAGGATCTGCCCCAGGCGGATCCCGGTGCGCTTCCGGCTCTGTCGCTGCCGGAAAAATATGATCCATACAGCTCATCATTCCTCACATAATTGCCTCTGGAATCTCTATTTTCTCTCAGGCTCAAGTATTCCTGATATGCCTGCTCTCTGGCTCTCTGTTCATCACTTTTACTTCGTCTGCTGCCCGATGGATTGCTGTATTGTCTTGTGTCTCTGTCGTAGCCCATTAAATTGCTCCTTTCACACCGCCTATCATTATATCAATTAATACAGCTCAAATCAATAAAAGGCATTGATAGTGCGGTGAAAGTTATGTAAAGATTTAATGCTCTTTAAGTTTTTTTATCATTCCCAATATATCAGTTCCATAAGTTGCTGCAGGCGCCCAGCCGTATCCATCAGGATTTGCCTTTTGTCCCAGCCATTCCACGTATGGAGCTGCACCCCTCTTGACCAGCTTAAATCTAGGGTCAACGCATGCATTTTTAAGTTCCTCAGTATTGGCATACGCCTTCAGATGCTGCACGTGCGCTCTAACTCCAATAGTTACGGTGTCAAAGCTATACCCCGGATTACCTCCGCCGGTCGCTCCTATACCTGCAAAGTTATACTGGCTTATAC
>CAYTVH010000103.1:0-4250 GCA_964441805.1 uncultured Oscillospiraceae bacterium
ACTTCTTCTTCGGTAGTTCCCCATGAAGTTACCAGTCTGATTGCTGCATGTGTTTCTGACTGGTACGGCCATCCTTCGAACATCACTTTTTCGCTGAGTTCTTCCACCTTTTCTTTGGTGAAAAGGGGGAAGAGCATGTTGGTTTGCGGCGGGATGGCGAACTCATAGCCTTTGGCGGCGATACCTTCAGCCAGCTTCTTTGCGAGACGGTTGGCGTGAGCGCCCAGCTCAAGATAGAGATCGTCCTTCAAAAGAGCACCGAACTGGACTCCCAGCAGTCTGCCCTTTGCGATCATGCCGCCTCTCTGCTTAACAAGCCAGCGGATATCTTCCTGTAGTTCTTTCTTGACGATAACGAGGGCTTCGCCGAACATGGCTCCGCACTTGGTTCCGCCGATGTAGAACGCATCGCATAACTTAGGAAGATCTGCAAAGGTCAGATCGTTTTCAGGTGCAGTCATGGCCATGGCGAGGCGGGCGCCGTCTATGTAAGTAAGCAGACCGTGTTCAAGGCATTTTTCGCGAAGAGCGATGAGCTCAGCCTTGGTGTAGATGAGGCCCGTTTCTGTTGAGTTTGAGATGTAGATGATTGCCGGTTTAACGTAATGTTCATCTTCATGCTCCAGCATAACAGCGTCGATGTCTTCGGGACGGAGCTTGCCATCTGCTGTAGGAACGTGGTTGACTTTGTGGCCGGTGGCTTCGATAGCTCCCGTTTCGTGGACGCATACGTGACCTGTAGAAGGAGAAATAACGCTGTGGTGAGGTCTCAGAAAAGCCGCCAGTGCAGTCTGGTTTGTCTGAGTCCCGGCCGTCAGGAACTGGACGTACGCTTCAGGGCAGTCGATCATTTCACGGATCATGTCGGCGGCACCATCGCAGAAAGGATCGATGCCGTAGCCGTCAGTAAGAGTCATGTTAGTATCTGTCAGAGCCTGCAGGACTGCCGGATGAGCTCCCAGGCTGTAGTCATTCTTTAAAAATATCATAATAATTTCTCCTCCCATTCTTTTTCTTTAAAGCCGGTTGTGACGAAGTCGCCCTTGATTATTATTGGACGCTTGACCAGCATGCCGTCGGAAGCCAGCAGTTTGTACTGCTCATCTTCGGACATTTCAGGCAGGCGATCCTTTAAGTTCATTTCTTTATATAACATCCCGCTGGTGTTGAAAAATCGTTTCAGCGGCAGTCCGCTCATGGCATGCCAGCTGCGGATTTCTTCTTCGGTAGGATTTTCATCCTTGATATGGCGAAGTTCGTACTGTACGCCTTTTTCATCAAGCCACTTCTGAGCTTTCTTGCATGTGGTGCATTTTGGATAACAAATAAACTGCATAGTACCCTCCTCGATCATTTTTATACCCCCGCATCGAAGTCATGTGCGGTCAAAAACATTTTAACATAGCACGCATTTGTTGGCTATAAAAACAGCATTGTACACGGACCAATGTTTGTGGTATGATTTTCAAATGAAGACTAAGAGCACAGTTTACATCACAGCAATATTTTGCTCCATATTTTTCGGCATGACTTTTCTGGGTGCCAAGATCGCCCTTGAAAGGCTTGATGCCATCGAAGTCTTGGCGTGCAGATGGACGCTTGCTTTTGTGCTGTTCACCATAGCTGTTTTGCTGGGCATAATAAAGGTGGATTACAGAAAAAAACCGGTATGGATGGTCATGGTCATGGCCTTCATCCAGCCGTGTATCAATACGATATGTGAAACATGCGGCGTTGACCTGACTACTACATCGGAGTCGGCCATAATGTATGCCATGATCCCCATAGCAGTAGTTCTCCTTTCTCGTATTTTCCTCAAGCAAAAAATATCGGGTCTTGTGGGTGCAGGCATAGTGCTTTCTTTCGCAGGCGTGATCATAGCCATCGCTTTCGGAGAAAGTTTTTCTCTTGGCGGAAAGGCTGCGGGCTACTTGATCCTTCTGGGGATGGTGGTTACCGGAGCTGTTTTCGTTATCGTATCGGGAAGACTCTCTGATCGATTCACAGCCATGGAAAGGACTTTCATGATGGCCGCCATGGCTACGGTTTGGTTCAATGGCATCAATGTGGCAAGAGGCAAAGGGTTCGACTGCTATGTGATCTGTTTCCAGGATCTGAAGACGGGACTGGCAATACTGTTCCTCGGAGCCATTGGCTCATTCATGTGCTATATATTATTGAATTACGTAGTGGGAAAACTGCCGGCGGCACAGGTGTCCTGCCTGCAGGTCAATATCACATCGCTGACAGGCGTGGTTACAGGAATATTGTTTCAGGGGGACTCCTTCGGCTGGTATACGGTAGTAGGAATGATAATGATAATCGCAGGGATCATTGCCTGCAATATGGGGCCGGACACGAAAGAAAATACAGGAGAAAAATAACAAATGTACTTTGATGATTTTCAGGTGGGAGATACCTTCGACATAGAAAAAGTAGAAATAAAAAAAGACAAGATGCTGGCCTTTGCAGAAGAATACGATCCACAGCCCATACACCTTGATGAAGAATTCGGGGCGGCCTCCCAGTTCGGCGAGATCATAGCACCCGGCATCATGAGCTTCATGTCAGTATGGTCAAAGTTCGTAAAGGCCAATATCATAACTGAAAATTTCATCGCCGCAAGAAGCTTCCGTATCAACTGGAGCTCTCCCGTCTTCGAGGATGACGTGCTTTTCGGTAAGGTGATGATCAAGAACCTGATACCGCGAAACAAGTATAACGGTCTTGTGGAAGTGAACCTTGTAATCTACAACCAGGGCGGCACCATGGTGATGGACACTACCACCGAAGCCATCCTGCGCCGCAGGCAAGATGGGTAGGGGCGCTTTACAATGTTTTGCAACGAATACTTGGTGTAATAACACGCTTTTCGTTGCAAAATAATAAAAATGAGGCAAAAAGAGCGACAAAAGGTAGCGGGAGCAACGAAAAGGCTAGCTCACAGAGCTGTTTCGTTGCTGCAAACGGAGATATTAGTGGATCTTCGCGTTTTTGCAACGATACACATGGCACAAATCGGTGTTTTCGTTGCTAGAATGTGTATTCGCGCTACCGGTATTTTTTCTTGACAAATAAACATTCTAGAGGTAAAATAATTCCGTGTCGCGTATGCGCCACGGTTTTTTCGTGCGAGCAGGATGGGAATCCGTCCGGGCCAGCACGGCTAAAGAATAAATTTTAGTATCGCCGAAAAAGCTTTGCGAACGCACGCCTGCGCTTTGCAAAACCCAGTAGGCAGGGCCGAAAAAGATCCGGCGGGATCCCAGTAGGTAGAAAGGAAAAAGAAGATGAAATCATTTATCGCAAAGCCTGCAGAAGTTGAACGTAAGTGGTACGTTATCGACGCTGAAGGCAAGAACCTGGGAAGAATGTCATCACAGATCGCAGCTATTCTCAGAGGAAAGAACAAGCCAACTTACACACCACACGTTGACTGCGGAGATTACGTAATCGTTATCAATGCTGAAAAGGTTGAAGTAACTGGTAAGAAGAGAAAGGAAAAGATCTACAAGAGACACACAGGTTATCCTGGTGGTCTGAGAGAAATGACTTTCGAACAGATGATGGAAAAGCATCCTACAGAAGCTGTTAGACACGCTGTTAAGGGCATGATGCCAAACGGCAAGCTGGGCAGACAGATGTACAAGAAGTTAAAGGTTTACGCAGGTCCTGAGCATGAACATGCAGCTCAGAAACCGGAAGTACTGGATATTTAAGAAGGGAGGAACTAGACAATGGCAAAGACACAGTATTATGGAACTGGAAGAAGAAAGTCTTCCGTAGCTAGAGTTAGATTAGTCCCTGGCACAGGAAATATCACAGTAAACAAGAAGCCTCTTGACGATTACCTGGCAATGGAAATCGTAAAGAGAGAGGTTAAGAGACCTTTTGAAATCGCTGGATGCGAAGGTAAGTTTGACGTTATCGCTACTGTACACGGCGGCGGTTTCACAGGTCAGGCTGGAGCACTGAGACACGGTATCTCAAGAGCTCTGTGCGAAGCAGACAGAGAAGCTTACAGACCAGCTCTTAAGGCTGCTGGATTCTTAACTAGAGACAGCAGAATGAAGGAAAGAAAGAAGTACGGTCTCAAGAAGGCAAGAAGAGCAAGCCAGTTCTCAAAGCGTTAATCGAACCGATCAACAATTTCAGAACAAATTGTTCAAATCACATTCGTGTGGAAAACCCCAGACAAATTCCAACCCTTGGAATCGTCTGGGGTTATTTTTATGCCTACAAGAATTTTG
>CAYTVH010000104.1:0-4190 GCA_964441805.1 uncultured Oscillospiraceae bacterium
TAAGGTCTTATCCGGCCGGGCCATTCGCAGGCAAATAATGCGTGAGGATTAAAAATAGTTAGTCCTCACGCTTTTTGTTTTTGAGGAGCAAGGGGATGTGGAAAATAAAAAGGAGGTTACGGATGAAAAATCAGATCAGTTCAGCAGAAAATTTAATAAGAATTATAGAAAATTCTAGAAACAACGCATTAAGGAAAGTAAACGAAGAACTTATTCAAATGTATTGGAATGTTGGAGAATATTTAAGCAATCAGGCCGAAAACACATCATTTGGAGATGCATATATTGATTCGATTGTAAAAGAAATACAAAGTGCATTCCCGGGTATCAAAGGTTTTAATAGGCGTGGTTTGTATAGAATGAAGCAGTTTTATGAAACTTATCGGGATGATGAATTTGTGTCAGCACTGCTGACACAAATTAGCTGGACAAATCATTTGATGATTATATCGAAGGGTAAAACGCAGGAAGAAAGACATTTTTATATCACACTTTGCATTAAAGAGTCTTACTCTTCCAGAGAATTAGAACGTCAAATTGATAGTGGTTATTACGAAAGATATATGCTTTCTAAAGAAAAGCTTGTACCGGAATCAAGGGCAAGATTAAAAGAAAATCCATTTTTGGATTCGTACATAATAGAGTTTCTGGATTTACCAAAGAATTTCAAGGAGGTGGATTTGCAAAAAGGACTTATTCAGAATATGAAAGAGTTTATTTTGGAAATTGGCAAGGATTTTACATTTGTTGATGAAGAATACCGAGTACAGGTCGGTGGGGAAGACTTTCGAATTGATTTATTGTTCTTTCATAGAGGCCTTCAGTGTTTGGTAGCATTTGAATTGAAGATTGGTAAGTTCAAACCGGAATATATCTCAAAAATGGACTTTTATTTAGAGGCGTTAGATCGTCAGAAAAAGAAAGAAAATGAGAATCCGAGCGTGGGGATGATCCTTTGTGCCTCTAAAGATGATGAGGTGGTGGAATACGCAATGAGCAGAACATTGTCGCCTATGATGGTGGCGGAATATAAACTACAGCTACCTGATAAAGTAATACTACAGAGAAAATTGCAGGAATTGATCAAGATGCCATTGATAGAAGAATGATGTAACTTTTTCTTTAAATTCCCAACCATTTGTGCTAATATATCCTCGGATGGATGGTATTCGATATCGAAACTATACCAAAGGAGGAAAAACAATTGAATATAGGATTCATTGGAGCAGGGAAGGTAGGCTGCTCTCTGGGCAAGTATTTCAAACAAGATCCGGAGACGAAGATACAGGGCTACTACAGCCGCAGCACCGGTTCCGCTGACGAAGCGGCGCGCTTTACAGACTCGAAGAGTTACCGAAAACTATCGGAGCTTATCGATGGGTGCGATGCCATATTCCTCACTGTTCCCGACGGAAGTATCCGTGACACTTGGAACAAGGTCAAAGGATACGACATTAGAGAGAAGATGATCTGCCATTGCAGTGGCAGTATGTCTTGTGATGATGCTTTTGCCGGCATCGAAGAGACAGGAGCCTTCGGATATTCAGCCCATCCGCTGTTCGCCGTAAGCGATAAGTATAGCGCTTACCGGGAACTGTCGGGTGTTTTTTTTACTCTCGAAGAGGCTTCTTATGCAAAGGGCAATGCAGCGCAAAGCCCGGGTCTTGCGGCTTTGCAGGGTATTTTCAAAAGGCTGGGGAATCCAACCAAGATAATCGACGGAAAAGACAAAACCACATATCATTGTGCCGCAGCCATGGCCAGCAACCTGGTCTGCGGACTCATAGACCAGAGCCTGGCACTGATGAAAAGGTGCGGCTTTGGAGAAGAAGAGGCCGTTAAGGCGCTGGCGCCTATCCTCATGGGAAATATGTCCCATATAGCAGAAAAAGGACCGACGATGAGCCTTACCGGGCCTGCAGAACGCAATGATATCGAAACCATCAGAAAGCACATCGACTGTCTTGATGGCAGCGATGAGCAAAACATATATCGTCTGCTCACCGGCAGACTGATCCACATGGCAGAGAAGAGGCACCCGGACAGAGATTATGCCGAGATGTCACAGCTCATAAAAGAAGGAGAAAAGAAATGAAAAAAACAGTTACAAGTTTACTGCAGATGAAGCAAAAGGGTGAGAAGATTTCGATGCTTACATGCTATGATTATTCTACAGCCAAGCTGATGGACGCAGCGCAGATAGATATGCTGCTGGTGGGAGATTCCCTGGGCAATACCATGCTGGGATATCCCGATACGCTGGCAGTTACAATGGAGGATATGATCCACCACGGAGCAGCAGTTGTGAGGGGTGCAGGAGACTGCCATGTTGTCATCGACATGCCGTTCATGTCGTACCAGCCGTCAGTATATGACGCAGTGGTGAATGCAGGGAGACTGATAAAAGAAACCGGCGGCAATTCGGTAAAGCTGGAAGGCGGTGCAGCGGTAAAGGAACACATCAAAGCCATAGTTGATGCGGGGATTCCGGTAGTTGCTCACATCGGCATGACTCCTCAGTCAGTGAACGCCTTTGGCGGATTCAAAGTGCAAGGTAAGAGCGAAGAAGCAGCAGCAAAGATCCTGCAGGATGCCTATGACGTTCAGGAAGCGGGAGCTTTTGCAGTGGTGTTGGAATGTGTACCTGCTAAACTGGCAGCCCTCATAAGCGAAAAACTGACCATCCCAACCATAGGCATCGGAGCAGGCGAAGGCTGCGACGGACAGGTGCTGGTGTTCCAGGATATGCTGGGGATGTTCAGCGACTACGTTCCCAAGTTCGTAAAACATTTTGCAGACTGCGGGGAGATCATGAAGCAGGCATTCAGAGATTATGACGCAGAAGTGAAAGCGGGAGCTTTCCCTGAGGAAAAACATTGTTTTAAGATAGACGATGAGATCATCGAAAAGCTGAGAGATAAATAGAGCAATAGGTAGAGTATAAACGGCAAGTGATCCGCTGCCGTATGAAAGGGATATAAATGATAATAGCAGAAACCATAAAAGAAGTTCGGCAGCAGGTGAAGGCGTGGCGTAAGGAAGGGCTTACTGTGGGACTTGTACCTACCATGGGAGCGCTCCACCAAGGCCATGCATCGCTGGTGGACGCAGCCGCCGTAGGATGTGACCGCGTAGTTGCGTCGGTATTCGTCAATCCTACCCAGTTCGCGGCAAATGAGGATCTGGAAAGCTATCCACGTGATTTTGAAAGGGACTGCCTTATACTGGAAGAGCACGGCTGCCACATGGTATTTCACCCTTCGGTGGAGGAGATGTATCCTGCAGGATTTGCAGCCGTGGTGGACATAGAGTCTGACATGACTAAACAGCTTTGCGGTAAAAGCCGCGGGACCCATTTCAGGGGCGTATGTACTGTAGTCAGCAAGCTGTTCAATATAGTGGGTGCCGACAGGGCATATTTCGGTGAGAAGGATGCTCAGCAGCTGGCGGTGATAAAGAAGATGGTGAGCGATCTCGATATGGACATAGAGATCGTTGGATGCCCTACAGTCCGAGAAGAAGATGGGCTGGCTAAATCCAGCCGAAATGCTTATCTCAATAAAGAAGAGCGCAAAGCGGCAGGTGTTATTCATAAGGCCATCTCGGCAGCGCAGGGGATGATCGCAGACGCAGGAGGTGTGGCGGCTGCAGCAGCAAAGGCTGCGTCTGCAGTCGGCGCTTCCGTTCCGGACATGGATATCCCGGCAGAGCCGGTGCTGAAAGCAATGCATGATGTGATAGAGGCTGAGCCCCTGGCTAAGATAGAATATATAGATGCAGTAGACGGCACTACGTTGATGCCGACAGACAAGATCGCTTCAGGAACACTGGTGGCACTGGCAGTACGCATAGGCAAAACTCGTTTGATAGATAACTTCACTGTAAAATAAAATATGATGATAAAGCAAAACCCCGCGGGAGCCTTTTCCGCGGGGTCTTGTTGTTTAAAGCTTAGTAATATTCTTTGTCAACGTACACACAAACTTTAAACGGGTGTTATTAATTTATTCAATGCTAGTGTAGCAAATGAAGTTCGCTGTATCGCAACAGCGACTTTTTTTAATTCTTAAAGCTTGCTTTAAGTGATTAAGCTCTTTCTGTGAAAGCTTCGTGTTCTTCTTCAGTTACATATGACTTTCCAGCCATTGAAGTCTTCATGAGCAGTACGTATACTACGAAACCTACTACGA
>CAYTVH010000105.1:0-4090 GCA_964441805.1 uncultured Oscillospiraceae bacterium
AATTTAAAGGGAAAAAGTTTCTTAACACTCATGGATTTTACACCGGAGGAAATCAGATACCTTCTTGATCTGGCGAAAGATCTGAAAGCAAAGAAGAGAGAAGGCAACCGGAACGAACTGTTAAAGGGGAAGAATATTTGTCTCTTATTCGAAAAAACATCAACAAGAACAAGATGTGCTTTTGAAGTTGCTTGTCATGATGAAGGCGCTCATGTTACTTTTTTAGATTCAAAGAGTTCACAGATGGGTAAGAAAGAATCTCTGGAAGATACAGCAAAAGTTCTGGGAAGATTTTATGACGGTATAGAATACAGAGGTTATGATCAGAAAGTCGTTGAAGATCTTGCTAAGCATTCGGGCGTATGCGTATGGAATGGCCTCACAGATGTTGACCATCCGACACAGATCCTGGCAGACATGCTTACTATTGAAGAGCATGTTGCTAAGCCGCTCAATAAAGTAAAAGTCGTATTCGTAGGCGACGTGAGAAACAACATGTCATATGCGTGGATGTATGGATGTGCCAAAATGGGCATGACTTATGTGGCATATGGTCCTCAGGAACTCATAGATGGAGTCGACCCTGAAGTTCTGGCAAAAGTAAAAGAAGTTGCTGAGTATACCGGTGCTGACATCCAGCTGTGTGCAGAACCTTCATGCCTTGAAGGAGCGGATGTTATTTACACTGATATTTGGGCTTCAATGGGAGAAGAGGATCAGATCCCTGAAAGAGTAAAGATGCTCACTCCATACAGAGTAGATATGGATATGATGAAAGCTACAGGAAACGAAGACGTGATCTTTATGCATTGTCTGCCATCATTCCACGACTTTGAAACAACAATGGCAGCAAGCCAGAAGGAACTGGGCTATGATATCCGTGAAGTAACCGATGAAGTTTTCAGAAGCAGATACTCCAAGGTGTTCGACGAAGCTGAAAACAGATTACATACTATCAAAGCAGTAATCGTAGCCACACTGGCATAAACATATTTATAGAAGAATTTTACTTGCAATAAAACGCATTAGGTGATATTATCACTCTAATGCGTTTGTTGTATTTTATTCAAAAGTGGAGACAATAATTAATGGAAATTGAACTCAAGTATAGGATACCGACTCCTGAAATAGCAGACGAAATATGGAAAGATAAGATGTTTTTTCATCTGGAAGAAGAAGGTTCCAGAGAAGAGCTTTGCTTTGACGCAAAGTACTTTGATACCGAAGACTGGGCACTTTCGAAGAATGAAATGGCATACCGTGTGAGAAAAGAAGGGACAAGCTGGGTGGCATCTCTTAAATGGAAAGGGCACACGGAAGGCGCTTTGCACGTAAGGGAAGAACTGAACGTTCCTGTTGCTGACGGCGAGCCTGATCCTGAAGTTTTTCACGGCAGTGAGATCGGAGAACACCTTAAGGAAGTCATTGACGGAAGACCTCTTAAGTGTCTCCTTGAAACGAGATACCACAGAAGAAGATTCAGAATAGATACCGGAGATGGTCTTTATGAAATGTCTCTTGATGATGGCTGGATCATAACTCCATATGGGCAGGACAGGATCCTGGAAGTGGAACTGGAGCTTTTCTCAGGTGAGACAGAAGAGTTGGAAAGACTCGGGGCTTCCATGTGTGAAAAGTACAGGCTGGAAAAAGAAGAACGAAGCAAGTATGCCAGAGGCATAGAGCTGATAAAAAATAAATAATCAAGTAATATAAAATGGCACATCATATCATCATATGAAGTGCCTTTTTCGTGTGGTCGGTTTTATACGTGTCGGCAAATACACCGCTAGTGTTTTCTTGTTATGAGCAATATTTCCGGCGGAGAATTCTTTTGGTTTGGAAAGCTCACATACGCCGTATGGTAAAGCTTGGGGTCAAGTCCATTGCCCATTGACAGAAGCAGTTCTTTTTCTATGCGACCTTCCTCATGGCCGCTGTATATGGTCAGGCATAAAAGTCCGTCCACTGCAAGAAGCTCCAGAGAGGAAGCGACGGCTTCCAGCGTATTTGCGTGTTCCGTCACGACGGTTTTGTCTCCGCCGGGCAGGTAACCCAGGTTGAATACGATCACATCGGCTTTTTGTTGCACATATTCAGACATGCGGCTGTGAGAATCGCATATGATTGAAATGGTGCCGTCTTCAAGGGCATCTGAAAACCCTTCCTTTATCAGCAGATGTTTTGTGGATTCCACGGCCTGCGGCTGTATGTCAAAGGCGTAGAGTTTAGAGGGATCGGTCTTTGCCAGTGAAAGAGTATCATGACCGTTGCCGCAAGTGGCATCTACGATCACGCTGCCGGGGAAAGTATATTCTGATACTATATGCATGGCCAATTCGGTGGTTTTTCTTATTATATTCGACATTTGCTTTCTCACTTTTTTCATATTGATTATTTTGATTATGTTATTGTGTACATAATTTGTCAATAATTTTCTTTAGCCTTTACTTTTCAAAGGAGAAGAGGTATAATAATATGCACTATGTGTTTATAATCGAGGAGGATATATATAATGAAAGCAACATTAATTTCAAAGGAAAACAACGAAGCAAAATTTACTATGGACTTCACGGCAGAAGAATTTGAGAATGCCGTAATAAGTGTTTACAAGGTTCAGAAGGATAAATTCACTATCGACGGCTTCAGAAAAGGTAAGGCACCAAGAAGTATCATTGAAAAACAGTATGGCGAAGGCATTTTCTTCGAAGATGCTATCAACAATCTGTTCTCACTGCACTATCCACTGGCTCTGGATGAACTGGATCTGGATGTTATCGATCACCCAAGATCAGAATTCAGCCAGGTTAAGAAGGGTGAAGGCTTCACAGTGACTATCACAGTAGCTGTTTATCCTGAATTCGAAGTAAAAGACTACAAGGGCGTTGAAATCGAAACAGTAACTAACGAAGTTACAGATGAAGACGTTGAAAACGAACTGAAGTCAAGAGCAAGAAGAAACTCAAGAATGGTAGCTGTAGAAAGACCTGCTCAGGAAGGCGACACAGTTCTGATCGACTATGAAGGATGGTCAGAAGGCGTTCAGTTCCCTGGCGGAACAGCTGAAAGACAGCCACTGAAGCTGGGTTCAGGCACTTTCATCCCTGGATTTGAAGAACAGCTTATCGGCGTTAGCGTAGGTGAAAGCAAGGATGTAGTTGTTACTTTCCCTGAAGAATATCATTCAGAAGATCTGGCAGGTAAGGATGCAACATTCAAGTGCATGGTTCACGAAATCAAGGAAGAACAGATCCCTGAAATCGATGATGAATTCGTTAAGGATATCAGCGAATTCGATACTATCGATGAACTGAAGGCTGACATCAGAGTAAGCCTGGAAAAGGCTGCAGCTGACAGAGCTGAAACTCAGATGAAGAACAGCGTTCTCGAAAAGGTTTATGAAGCAAATGATATCGACGTTCCTGACGTTATGGTTGAAGCTGAAATCGACAACATGATCGGTGAATTCGATCAGCAGCTGAGAGCTCAGGGAATGGACATCAACCTGTACTTCCAGTACATCGGTAAGGATGCTGCTTCATTCAGAGAAGAAGTAAAGGAAGACGCTTACAAGAAGACTAAGACAAGAATGATCGTTACAGCAGTTGCTGAACAGGAAAAGTTCGAAGCTACTGAAGAAGATATCGATGCTGAAATCGCCAACATGGCTCAGGCTTACGGCCTTGAAGCTGATAAGATCAAGGAAATGCTGGGAGCACAGAACATCGCTATGATCGCCGGCGATATCAAAGTTAGAAAAGCAGTTGAGTTCATGTATGACGAAGCTGTAAAAAAATAAACTGATCTACTGATCAAAAAGCAAATCAAAAGGAGGTCCGGATCATGGCATTAGTACCTTACGTGATCGAACAGACAAGCAGAGGAGAAAGATCCTACGATATTTACTCAAGACTTTTAAAAGACAGAATAATATTTTTCGGTGAGGCTATAGATGAACATGTAGCCAGTCTTGTGGTTGCACAGCTGCTGTTTTTAGAAGCGGAAGATCCGGATAAAGACATCAGCATATATATAAACAGCCCCGGCGGTTCTGTAACCGCCGGTATGGCTATTTATGACACCATGCAGT
>CAYTVH010000106.1:0-3868 GCA_964441805.1 uncultured Oscillospiraceae bacterium
CTCTGTGAGCTACTCTGGCCATTGCCAGGTACATACCAACTTCTGTGCATTCGCCCATGAAGTTTTCTCTCAGACCCTGGATGATTTCTTCATCAACACCCTGTGCTACGCCTACAACGTGTTCTGCAGCCCATTCTCTTTCGCCTTCTGCTACAGCGTTGAACTTTTCAGCCGGAACTCCGCACTGTGGGCATTTATCAGGAGCAGCTGCTCCTTCGTGTGTGTATCCGCATATTGAACATGACCATTTCATAATCGTATCCTCCTTGAATATATAATTTTACTCATGTAATTTTGGTTTTGCTAACCTTGTGTCTATAATATACCATTTTGGTACAGATTAGTCAATATCTTTTTTTCTTGAAAATAAAATTTATTTTACTGAGATCAAATGACCAATCTACAAATACCTTTCACTTTACTTATATATAATGTACATGTTAAAATATTCGTTGGAGATTTTGCACGATAAAAAGGTGACTTTTGTGAAAATAAAAAAGAAGTATGTATTAACAGTATTAATAGCAATAATGACAGTGGGGTTGCTTACCGGCTGTACGACTTTTGAGAACTTCAAGGTGGGATTTATCGATAAGCCTCAGGATCATAAGGCTACCATAGCGATTGGTGTTTACGAGCCGATGACCGGAGCTGACAGTGAAGCAGGGGCTCTTGAAATCAAGGGCATAGAGCTGGCTCATGAAATGTATCCTACCGTCAATGGTAAGATCGTTGAACTGGTATATGCTGATAATGCTTCAGATATATATGCAGCTGAAACAGCCATCAAGGAACTTATCGTTAAAGAGCCGCTGGTGATACTGGGAAGTTACGGCAGCGTATATTCGCTTGTTGCAGGGGATTATGTGAAAGATGCCGAGATCCCGGCGCTGGCGATAACGAATACTAATCCACTGGTGACCAAGAATAACGATTATTATTTCAGGGTATGTTATGTGGACTCCAACCAGGGGGACATCCTTGCCAAGTATCTTCTTGAGCAGAAGAAAGAAAAGAAAACAGGGGTACTTCTTCCCAAAGGAGATGATGCAGCCATGGCAATGGCGACTTCCTTCGTAGACAGAATGAAAGCTGAAACCGGCAAAGACAGTGCCATCGCAGTGTATGAAGAATACACACCGGGAGCAGCGGACTTCACCGAACAGCTGGAAGCAGTCAAAAAAGCCAAGATAAAAAGTGTTCTGCTGCCGGGAGACATAGTTGACTCTGCAGCCATAATCAAACAGGCTGACGAAATGGGTCTGGATGTGGTATTCCTCGGAGACCATGACTGGGCTGACTATGAGTTCATGCAAATGACCGATGGTATCGCTTCTGAAGAGAACATAGCTTTTGTCAATTTCTATGTTGCGGGAGAAGAAGTCAGCGCAGAATCGCAGAGATTCCTCGATGCATATCATGAAAAATATGGTCAGGACGCAGTCCCTCATGATGAGGTGGCGCTGGGATATGATGCATATCTGGTAGCTCTCAATGCCATCGATAAGGCTTCTGACGAGGCCACAGCTAAGGAGGTAAGAGAAATTCTGGCAGGGCAGAATCAGTATCAAGGAGCTTCAGGCCTGATAACATTCAACAGTATTGGTGACCCGATCAAGACTGCATATATCAGCACATGGGAAAATGGCGGCGTCGTGTCGCTCCATACAATAAACCCTACAAAATAGTCAAATATATCATAATTAAAATATGATTGAAAATAATATAAATAAAGGAGAAAGTAAGATGGAACAGAAAATCAAAGACGCATTGGATCAGATCAGACCATTCCTGCAGAGAGATGGAGGGGATCTGGAATTCGTAGAATACACAGAGGACAACGTAGTAAGAGTTAGACTTAAGGGCCACTGCGCAGGATGTCCCGGTGCACAGATGACTATCAAGGGCGTAGTAGAAAAGATCCTGAAGGAAAGCTATCCTGAAATCAAAGCTGTTGAATCAGTACTGTAAGTTATGGAACTGCTGAATAACGTAAACAAAAGAATAGAAGAAAACAAGGCAGAGATGATTTCATCTCTGTCTAAACTTATATCCATACCCAGCGTAGTCTCCGATGCAAAAGGCGATATGCCTTTCGGCGAAGCCGTCCATAAGGCGTACCTTTGCATGATGGAAATGGGAGAAAAAGAGGGCTTTGACCTTTTCAATGCCGACAATTACGGTGGACATATCGATTTCACCGGAACTGAAGACGGCATAGTAGGGATCGTTGGACACCTGGACGTGGTGCCGGAAGGAAGCGGATGGGATTTCGAACCGTACGGCGGCGAGATCATCGATGGGAATATCTGCGGAAGAGGTACTACTGACGATAAGGGCCCTGTGATAGCATCCTTTTATGCTATGAAAGCACTGAAAGAATGCGGATATGAACCCAAGAGGACTATACGTCTGATCCTTGGACTGGACGAGGAAACCAACTGGTACGGCATGGACTATTATCTGGAACATGTAGGGGACAAACCGGATCTCGGATTTACTCCTGATGGGGATTTTCCTGCCATCCACGGAGAAAAAGGCATCTTGGTATTTGATATCATGAAGAAGTTCAACCATGGGACTGTCAAAGGTCTGGAGCTTAGTTCTGTCAAAGGCGGCACTGCGGCAAACTCCGTGGCTGATAACTGCAGAGCGGTGCTCCATGAGAATGCCGGAGCCGGGTATGAGCAGATAAAAGAGCAGGTTGCAGCCTATCGCGCAGAAAAGGGATGCAAGATCAACTGCAAGGGTATCGGCAAGAGTTTTGAAGTGACTGTGCAGGGTGTATCTGCTCACGGAGCCAAGCCTGAACAGGGCAAGAATGCCATTACTATGATGATGGAATTCCTTGGCAGACTCAACTTTGCCAGTGAAGATACCAATGACTACATCAGTTTTTATAACGACTGCATTGGATATCGATTCCATGGCGAAGAGATGGGCTGCGGTTTTGAAGATGAGCCGTCAGGCAAGCTGGTGTTCAACGTTGGCATGATCGATCTGGACAAGAAGACATCCAAGCTGACTGTAAATGTGAGATACCCTGTAACTATGGATGACGAAAGAGTTTATGCAGGTCTTATGACTGTGCTGAACAAGTACGATCTGGGTATCGTCAAAGGCAAACATCAGCCGCCGATATACGTGGCCGAAAACGAACCGCTGGTAAGCACATTGATGGACATTTACAGGAAGCATACCGGTGATGTTTCGAACAAGCCGCTGGTGATCGGTGGGGGGACTTATGCCAGAGCTGTTGAAAACACCATCGCATTTGGTGCCAGATTCCCTGAAGACGAAGATGTTATGCATCAAAAGAACGAGTATATATCCATCGAGAATATGATGAAACTGACTCGTATATATGCTGAGGCAATATATCGACTGGCAGAGCTGGATAAGTAAGATGATTGGCTAAATTTTAGTTTTTCTAAGATTTGGCCAATTTTTTGTTAGTCAGACCACTGAAAAAGGTGCATTTGACCCGTTTAAAGGTGCTGTCGTTGGCTTATTTTCGAGTTGCTCTGCGAAATGACAACGAATTACACGATTTCGTTGTCAAATTTTCTGAGGATAAATAATATGACAATCTGACTTGATATTACGGCCGAAAATACAGCCAAAATCCAAAACTTGACAAATGTTAGTATTTTGATACAATGGGGAGCGTATAATTGTTGGAATTTAAACATTTGGAGAGTACATGAGAATAGACATACGAAATATATTTGAAGAAGAACCGGCAGAACCGGGCTTCTGGTCAAAATACGGCAGCTTGTTTGTCATCGCTGCGGCGTTCATCGTTTTGATGGCAGCTATGTTCGCATATGCCAATATGATCCCGAGGCAGGTGACTGCCACCATAGAT
>CAYTVH010000107.1:0-3585 GCA_964441805.1 uncultured Oscillospiraceae bacterium
GTTCAAATCAGAACATACAAGAAAATCGACGGTAAAACTTATGTGTCAGCATGGAGCAAGAAAAAAACAATAAAGACACCTAAGAGATAATTTGAAATGGCTTCGTACAAACAAAAGGCACTGCATCAACGATCATGTTGACGCAGCGCCTTTTTTATTTCTTATATTCTCTTATTTCACAAGCAGTTTCTTGATGCCTGCTTCAAGGCCATCCAGGGTCAGCTCGAACATCGGGAAGACTTCTTTGATAGCATTGATAGTCTTTGATCCGTATGTCCAGTCCCATGAGATCTTCTCGATAGGATTGAGCCAGATGCATTTCTTGTATCTTCTCTTAAACTTCTTCAGCCAGTCGATACCCAGCTCTTCATTCCATAACCCTATGAACGAGTTGCCGCCCTTCTTGAACAGCTCTGATGGTGCCATCGCCGCATCTCCTACGAAGATCACTTTGTACTCGCTGTCCAGGTTTCTCAGTACCCAGTCAGTTTCGATCCACTCACCGCGCTTGCAGTAAGGAGTTGTGTACAGGTGATCGTAGATGCAGTTGTGGAAATAATATACCTTCAGATCTTTGAAGTGATTGGCCTGGCTTACTGCCTGGAACAGTCTGTTGCAGAGCTTGCTGTACATGAGCATAGATCCGTCGGAATCTATGAGCAGCAGCACTTTAACAGTGTTCTTACGAGGCTTATCGAATACCAGCTTCAGCATGCCTGCATTCTCGCAAGTTTCATCGATGGTAGCATCGATATCCAGCTCCGTCTTCTGGGCCTCGACCTTTGATGAGAACTGACGCAGCTTACGGAACGCCATCTGAAACTGTCTTATATCTAAAATCTTATCCTGCCTGAAGTCCTTGAAATTACGCTCTCCCGCGATCTGTACCGCAGACTTGAGCCTGCCCTCACCACCGGGTCTGATGCCGGTAGTATGGAATCCGCCGTGGCCCATGGTGGAAGTGCCTCCCGTACCGATCCAGTAGCAGCCTCCGTCGTGCTTTTCTTTCTGTTCTTCGATACGCTCTTTCCACATCTGCATCAGCTCTTCGAATTCCTTTTCGAACTCGTCGCCGTTGCCCATGTCGCGGTAGTTTATATCTTTATTGAGCCACTCCCAGAATTGTTCCGGAAGATCCTCAGGAGTCTCGATACCCTTGAAGTACTCTGCAAACACTGAGTCGAACTTATCGTATTCAGACTCGGTCTTCACCAGTATACTTCTGCACAGGTAATAAAAACCTGTCAGGGACGATCCGGCAAGGCCCTTATCAAGAGCCTCGATGAGGGTCATCCACTCATTCAGCGAAACTTCCAGGCCCTTCGCTCTAAGCAGGTAAAAAAATTCTAAAAACATATTTTTACCGTCCTTTTCTGTAATTCGGTTCTGCCGCCCGAACTTACCATCTTCTCAGTGAGTAGCCCTTTTCCTTGATTTCATGCATTACGTCGATATCCTGGTTCTTCTTCAGCAGAACTCCCAGGAACGGCATTGTCTTGCTGAGGTCTTCAACGTCCACGCCGCTGATCATCAGTGCCTGGATCCAGTCGAGCAATTCTGAAGTGCTTGGCTTCTTCTGCAGGTCATCCATTTCTCTGATCTCATAGAAAGCCTTCAGCGCGTTCTGGCAAAGCTTCCAGTCGATATCTCCGAAGTGTACTCTTACGATCTCTTCCATCTTTTCTCTGTCAGGGAATTCGATGTAGTGGAAAATACATCTTCTCAGGAATGCGTCAGGCAGTTCCTTTTCTGCGTTGGAAGTGATGATAACGATAGGTCTGTGGTTTGTCTTGATGGTTTCCTTGGTTTCGTTGATGTAAAATTCCATCTTGTCAAGTTCCCAAAGCAGGTCGTTAGGGAATTCCAGGTCAGCCTTGTCGATTTCGTCGATGAGGAGAACCACCTGTTTTTCTGATGTAAATGCTTCACCCAGCTTACCCAGCTTGATGTACTGCTTGATGTCAGAAACGTTACCTTCGCCAAACTGAGAGTCATAAAGTCTCTGAACTGTGTCATATACATAGAGACCTTCCTGAGCCTTGGTAGTCGACTTGATACCCCAGATGATCAGTTCCATATCGAGAGCTTCTGCAATAGCTTCAGCCAGCATAGTCTAGCCTGTTCCCGGTTCACCCTTGATCAGCAGAGGCTTCTTAAGCGCGATAGATACGTTTACCGCGTTCATAAGTTCCTTGGTAACTACATATTTGTCACTACCTTTAAAAACATTCATATCCATTTTGTATCATTCTCCTTTTGTTTTTTATGCAAAGCGCCCTCTTTCCTAAAGGCGCACTCATCCATTTTTAAAGCCCTATCATGAAGCTTACCATCACCGGTACTGAGAAGGAAAGGACCACACCTACAATAAAGGCATACACGGCCATGTTCCCGCTGGTTGTTTTGACGATTATCGGAAGACACACGTCCATGGAGCCTGCACCCACAAGTCCTGTAGATTCGATATGTCCGATCCTCTTTGCCACTATCGGAAGCAGCAGCAAGCCTATGAGCTCACGCATTACGTTGTGCATGAACGAGATGGCACTGATTTCTATAGAGTATTCTGCAAGCATTGCAGGTGCCAGGGTGTACCATCCGAAGCCTGAAGCAACACAGAGTGCATCCTTTGCAGCAAGTCCCACGAGAAGTCCCGCCACGATGGCTCCGATGTATGTGCCTATGATCATGACGAATGGGAAGAGGATCACACGCCAACCTGCGGTTTTGAAGTTCTGGACAATTGTTCCTTCTTTGCCCAGGTCGATACCGACGAAGAACAGCAGCACGCTCAGTCCGATCACTATGATGGTTCCTGTGATATCGATGAACCAGTCAGGCAGGAAAAGAAATCCCGATAAGATACCTATGGCCACCGGCACGAATATGCAAAGGATCATGGTTTTGTCGGACTTGGTTTCGGTGCCGGCCGAGTGCTGTGCCTCTGCCTTTAGGTCGGCGACAGCGACCTTTGCATCGGCGGTTTTCGCCGGCTTCCTCGTCAGATTGCCCTTTTTATCGAATCCGAGAAGCTTTCTTGTGATAAATGCAGCCAACACAGTACCTGCTAAAATGAACAGGGTGATGACCAGCGCTTTGAGTCCGATGGTATCTAGAGACCTTACGATCTCGTCTTCGGAACCGATGCGGGCTCCCATCACGAAAACCAGCGCCACAAGAGCTATCGTCTGTAACACTGAGGCGCCTTTGAGTTCGATTCCCTTCTTCTTGAGTCGGGCTCCGATGAAATATCCAATTACACATAACGTCAAATATAAGATCAAAACATCCATAGAGGTATAATATCGCAAACGGAGGTTTTTTTCAATATTCAGAGGGAAATTGGCTATCCGAAATTTCTGCCTTGCCGATTGGCGTTCCTTACATTATTTCCCTTTTTATGTATTTCAGTAAGGATTTTTCTTCAATCTACATAATTTCAAATCCGCCAGCTGCGCTTTTCATGAAAAAAGAGGCATTTTTCATGAAAAACAGGGCCTTTTCCATGAATTTAAACGGATTTTTATCGTTTTTAGCAGTTTTACGAAATACGTTTATGTAGATTGACGATCTGAAACAGCAAAT
>CAYTVH010000108.1:0-3422 GCA_964441805.1 uncultured Oscillospiraceae bacterium
TGCTACCCTAGCCAAAAGAGAATCCCTTAGTGATTGCGAGTGTAACGAAGCAAGAACTTAGGGATTTCTTTTATCGACGAAGATTTCCCTGAGTAGATGATGTAAAAGACGTCCTTTGGACGGCTTTTTATTTTTAAGATTTATAAAAGTATGGTATAATATAATGTCCATATTTGAAAAATACCAATTAAACAAGAAAATGAGGAAATAACATGGAAAGTAAATTTCAATATTACAAGAGAGTTTTTAAGAATGCAAGCTTTGGGAAGTTTTTCAACGTATTGAACGAAGCACATAAGAGATCAAAGAAGAACAAGGTGTTCCTTTTCTTCGATATCATAAACTGCATGATCAGATACAATGCAGGATACAACGATTACGTTATTTTTGAATTCTGGGATCTTGATCATAAACAGAGAGATACATATCTGACGCGTTTTAGAAGCAAGAAATTCATGTTGTTCATGAACGATCACGATTATGCTCACTTCTTCGACAATAAAAATGAGTTTAATGTCAAGTTCAAGGACTACATCGGCAGAGAATGTATCGATATGAAAAGTGCTGACAGATCTAAGATAGATGAATTCTACGACACACGCGAGAAAGTATTTGCCAAGCCAAACGACATGAGCGGCGGAGCAGGTTGTGAAAAACTTGAAATCAAGGATTTCAGTACAAGGGATGAGTTCTATAATTATATCGTCGAAAAGGATTTTGGAACCATAGAAGATGTCATAGAGAATCATCCTGACATAGCTAAGATATATCCGTTTTCTGTCAATACTTTAAGAGTGATAACAATGATAGATGCCAAGGGCATCCCACATGTGGTTTATGCAGTGTTCAAGATGGGTATAAACGGAAGAGTAGTAGACAACTATGGTCTTCACGGACCTCTTGATCTGGAAACAGGGGAATTCCTGTATCCTGCCCATTCCGGAGATACTACAGCAGGCATCCACTATACTGAACATCCGTACAGCAATACACCACTTATAGGATACAAAGTGCCTATGTTCAATGAGATCAAGGAGCTGGCTAAAAAGGCTGCTCTCGTAGTTCCTCAGATGAGATATGTGGGATGGGATATAGCAGTTACGCCTAGAGGTCCGGTCATCATAGAAGGAAACAACTACTGCGCCCATGATTTCTGGCAGCTTCCGGGACAGACACCGGGAGGAATAGGAATAATGCCTACTATCAAGGAACTGATACCTGAATTCGAGTATTAAGAAGCAAACAGAAAGGAACATTCATATGTCAAAACTCAGATTCATAGTGGCTCTCTGGATGGCTAAATTATCGATAATAGCTCTGAAGCTTACAGGTCATATGGGAACTGATTTTCCCGGTGGACTTGCCATCAGGATATGTCCTGAATTCCTTAAATATATCGGAAGACCTGAAAAAATAGTTGCCGTTACAGGAACCAACGGCAAGACAACAACCAACAATCTGCTTATCGATGCACTTAAGAAAGATGGTAAGAAAGTAGTAAGCAACAATGCCGGATCAAACCTCAATTCCGGTATTGCCACAAGTCTCATCAGAAATTCAACTATCTTCGGTAAATGCAAGGGAGACATAGCAGCATTCGAAGTGGATGAAAGATCAGCCAGAAGAGTATATCCGTATATGACACCGGATATCATAGTGCTGACAAACCTTTCAAGAGACTCCATAATGAGAAATGCACACCCTGAATATATATCAGATATCCTTACCAAGTACATCCCAAAAGAGTCCAAGCTGGTGATAAATGCAGACGACCTTTTCTGTACCAGGATATCTCCTGACAATGATAGAGTGTATTTTGGAATAGAAAAGATGGATACGGATCTTTTAAAGAACGAGAACCTTATCCATGACTGCCAGATCTGTCCTGAATGTCAGACAAAATTGAGTTATGAATACGTAAGATACAGCCATATCGGTAAAGCGTACTGCAGCAGCTGCGGATTCAATGCACCGGCATATGACTATGCAGGAACAGAAGTTGATCTCGATGCCATGACCATCAAGATCAAGGAAGCTGACGGCAGTGAAACTTATCCGCTGCTCAACAACAGTGTATATAACATATACAACATCGTATCGCTGGTGGCGGCCCTTAGGGAGCTGGGATATGACAGGGAAAAGGTTAGATATTTCCTGGAAAGCATCGACATCGTAGGTACAAGATTCAACGATGATAAGATTGGAGATAAGTCTGTATTCATGATGCTGGCTAAGGAAAAGAATGCATTCGGTACAACACGCGTATTCGACTACATCTCGACTCAGCCGGGAGACAAGGAAATAATCATGGCTAACAGCTGCCAGGGAGATATCAAAGACTGGTCAGAAAACACTTGCTGGCTGTATGACTGCGACTTTGAACTTCTCAACAGGGAAGAGATCAAGAATATAATCGTCACAGGACCTAGGGGCAAAGATCACAAACTGAGACTTTTGCTTGCAGGAGTGCCTGAAGAAAAGATCTCCTATTCAGAAGATGAGCTGGGCACACCGGACAAGCTGCAGTTCTTTGAAAATGATAACATTTACATCCTTTACGGAACTGACAGCATAGGACTGGGAAGAAAGATAGAAGCTAAAGTAAAAGATATGATACGCAGCAGGGAAGGAGGGGCAACAGCATGAAGATAGAAGTTCTTTTTCCTGAAGTATGTAATCTGTATGGAGAACTGGGCAACGTGAGATATCTGAAGCAGTCATGCCCTGAAATCCAAGTTGTGGAAACAGCTCTCAACGAAGAACCTCTTTTCGTAAAGGAAGTGCCGGATCTCATCTATATGGGAACCATGACAGAAAGCGCACAGCTGCTGGTTCTGGACCGGCTTGGCAAGTACAAGGAGAGGATCGCAGAGCTGATCGAAAGCGGTGCCAAATTCCTGATCACGGGCAATGCTCTTGAGATTTTCGGCAAGAGAATAGAAGATGCCGATGGCACTGTAGTGGAGTGCCTCGGTTTATTTGATACCGTAGCCAAAAGAGATATGATGAACAGATTCAATTCTTTATATATCGGTGATTTTGGTGAAAGCAAGATCGTAGGGTACAAGAGTCAGTTCACCCACTCGTATTGGGAAGCTGAAGCAGAAAAATCAGGCCTTTTCATGACAGAAAGAGGGCCGGGACTTAATCCTGACATCAAAGAAGAAGGAATCAGAAGAAACAACTTTATGGCCACATACATCATAGGACCTATCGTGGTACTCAATCCTCCTTTTGCCAAGTATATTCTGAAGGAGTGCGGCATCGATAGTCCACTGGCTTTTGAGAAAGAAGCCTTTGATGCGTATGAAGCAAGGGTGGCTGAATACTCAGAACCTGACAGAGGATTTTATTACTAGTTTAGAAGGGAACAGGAGATTACAATGCTAAAAAAAACAAAAATAATATGCACACTGGGGCCT
>CAYTVH010000109.1:0-3244 GCA_964441805.1 uncultured Oscillospiraceae bacterium
TCCCATGATAATAGGAAGCATATATGTTACTGCCGGTGCGATCATTATCGGAGTACCCATCGGACTTCTATGCGCCGTATTTATGTCAAGATACTGTCCTGATAAATTATATAAGATACTTAAACCCGCAATAGATCTGCTGGCGGGAATACCATCGATCGTTTATGGTTTTTTCGGATTGATGGTAGTGGTCCCTTTGGTGCAGCAGTACTTTGGAGGCAGCGGTAAGAGTCTGCTGACTTCAGCCATTCTTTTGGGAATAATGATATTGCCAACCATAATTAGTGTATCGGAATCAAATATAAGAGCTGTCCCTGAATACTACTACGAAGGTTCGCTGGCTTTGGGTGCTACCAGAGAAAGAAGTATATTCAGAGCCGTTTTGCCTGCAGCCAAAATGGGCATTTTAGCAGGCATCATCCTCGGTATCGGCAGAGCCATCGGTGAGACGATGGCGGTAGTAATGGTGTGCGGAAATCAAGCCATCATGCCTGAGAGTATTACATCAGGAGTCAGAACATTGACTGCAAACATCGTCCTGGAAATGGGCTATGCATCAGGGCTTCACAGGGATTCCCTCATAGCTACAGCCGTGGTATTGTTTGTCTTTATTTTGATCATAAATCTGTCGTTCAACGTATTGAAAAGGAGGGCTGATCGATGAGTTTAAGTCAATTCCGGTTGATGTATAGAAAAAGGCCCGGTTCACTTGCTATGCTGATACTGGTTATTCTTTCGGCAGTGATCACTGTAGGTATACTGTTCATTCTGATAGCTTATATATTGGTCAACGGGATATCTCACATCAAGCCTGAATTGTTCGCATGGGAGTTCAATACAGATAACATGTCCATGATGCCCGCCATAGTAAGTACAGTATATATGACGATATTATCCCTATTGATGGCAGTGCCTATAGGTGTTTTCTCGGCAATATATCTCGTTGAATATGCTAAACGGGGGAGCAGGCTGGTAAAAGTCATAAGGACTACTACAGAAACTCTTCAGGGCATACCTTCAATAGTTTACGGTCTGTTCGGATATATCCTGTTCGTTATAACCCTTGGTTGGAGCTATTCCCTCATGGCAGGTGCAGTTACTTTGGCCATAATGATCCTTCCCCTGATCATCAGAACCACGGAAGAAGCATTGATGTCAGTTCCCGATGCTTATAGAGAAGGCAGCTTCGGACTTGGTGCCGGGAAGTTATACACCGTATTCAAACTTATTCTTCCATGCGCCGTACCTGGGATCTTGGCAGGGGTGATACTTGCCATAGGAAGAATAGTAGGTGAAAGTGCAGCCCTTATATTCACAGCCGGCACAGTGGCTCAAGTTCCGGAAAGCTTATTCGATTCGGCCAGAACATTATCTGTCCATATGTACGCGCTGCTTTCAGAAGGGCTGTACACAGATGAAGCTTATGCAACGGCGGTGGTATTGCTCATTCTTGTTATATGTATAAACGGACTTTCAGGATTTATTGCTAAGAAATTGGTGACGAGGTAATTGAATGGATAAATATACGATAAAAGATTTGGAATTATATTACGGAGATTTTAAGGCCCTTAAAAATATTGACCTTAATATAGGAGAAAAAGAAATAACTGCATTTATAGGCCCGTCAGGATGCGGTAAGTCAACACTATTAAAGACTCTAAACAGGATGAATGATCTGGTTGAAGGATGCAGGATAGAAGGTAAAGTCCTTCTGGACGGGGAAGATATTTACGGCAGAATAGATGTCAATGACCTGAGGAAAAGAGTGGGAATGGTTTTTCAAAAACCAAATCCATTTCCCATGAGTATTTATGACAACATAGCATATGGCCCGAGAACTCATGGGATAAGATCCAAGGCAAGGCTGGATGAGATCGTCGAAAGCAGTCTGCGGGATGTGGCTATATGGGATGAAGTCAAGGACAGACTCAAGAAGAGTGCTTTGGGGCTTTCAGGTGGACAGCAGCAGAGATTATGCATAGCTAGAGCTTTGGCTGTTGAGCCGGAAGTGCTCTTGATGGATGAACCTACTTCCGCACTGGACCCCATCTCAACCTCCAAGATAGAAGATTTGGCGCTGGAACTGAAAGAGAAATATACGATAATCATGGTCACTCACAACATGCAGCAGGCAGCCAGGATCTCAGATAAAACTGCCTTTTTCTTGTTGGGAGAGATGGTTGAATTCGATAGTACGGAGAAGCTGTTTTCCATGCCGGAGGATAAGCGAACAGAAGATTATATTACAGGGAGGTTTGGCTGATGCGTGTTAGATTTGATGAACAGCTGGAACAATTGAATGTAATGCTCATAGATATGGGAGCCCTTTGCGAAGAGGCGATAACTTACGCTGTAAGAGCTCTCAATGAAGACAGCGGAGAAATGAGAAGATTGACCTTTGAAACGGACAGCATTATAGATGACAGAGAAAGAGAAATAGAGACATTATGCCTGAAGCTGCTCCTTCAGCAGCAGCCCGTAGCAAGGGATCTGAGACTCATATCAGCAGCTCTTAAAATGATCTCTGATATGGAGAGGATAGGCGATCAGGCGTTCGACATCGCCGAGATCACCGAGACCATAAAACAGGAAGGCAGAAGCATCTGTCAAGCGCACATCAACAAGATGGCGGAGACGTCCATCGAAATGGTGACCAAAAGTATAGATTCCTTCGTAAAAAAAGATATGGACCTTGCCAACGATGTAATAATCAAAGACGACATCGTCGATGACATGTTCGATCAAGTTAAAAAGGACTTGATAAATGCTGTCGTTGACGATAAGGCAATGGGTGAAGTCTTCGTCGATACGCTTATGATAGCGAAATATCTGGAGAGGATAAGTGACCATGCGGTAAATATAGCTGAATGGGTCATATTCTCCATAACAGGACAGCATGTAAACGAGAAACATATTATTTAAAAGGTGATGGACATGATCTATTTTCTTGAAGATGACAACAACATCAGAAAATTTGTTATATATGCATTGAACAATTCAGGTTTTGAGGCCGATGGTTTCGAACATCCCGCTGATTTTTGGTCTGCCATGGATGAGCGTATGCCTGAGCTCATTTTGCTGGACATAATGCTTCCGGAAGAGGACGGTCTTGAAATACTGAAGAAACTCAGAAGAAACAGCGATACGAAAGATCTTCCGATAATGATGCTCACTGCTAAGGGTACGGAATATGATATAGTCATCCTTGATACCGCAGGCCGACTTCACATTGATGAAGAGCTTA
>CAYTVH010000110.1:0-3214 GCA_964441805.1 uncultured Oscillospiraceae bacterium
TACCGGACTAACCGCAGAAGAAATCGAAAAACTATAATCGAAAAAACAAGCTAAAGACTTGTGAGTACCAACATGTACCCACAAGTCTTTTTTTATGTCCGGATTTCTACTTCAAAACAGCAAAAAAACAAAAAGTCGATGCCTGTCAGCATCGATCGAAATATTACATAATGTTGGTTATGTTGTATGAATATGGCAGATACTTTTTGAATATCTGTCTATACACTGCCATTATGCACTCATTCATAACCAAAAGCAATCAAAAAATACATAAAAGTGAATTAAAAAGTTTAGATAAATAAAAAATAGAGTCGTTTTCAAACCTCTCGTAGCACATATAGTTGTCACTTTACAACATAACCAACATTATGTTGTAAACATCAAAAAACAGGGGCAGGGAAATGACCAAAATACTAAATCACATAACAACTGTACTCGTAGTTCTCATAGTGATACTGGCAATCATGCTGGTAGGTTTTAGATTCATAGGTTTCGATACTTATGTAGTGCTTTCGGGATCCATGGAGCCGGCGCATAAGACAGGCGCGCTCATATATGCCAGAGACACCGACCCACAGACGTTAGAAGTGGGCGATGTCATCACATTCCAGATGGCAGGCTCAGAAACTATCGTCACTCACAGAGTCATCGATATCACCGACGGTACGGCAGGCAGAGAATTTACAACAAAAGGCGACGCCAACTCAGAGGCAGATGCACAGCCAGTACCGGCAAATTGCGTCATCGGCAAGGTGGCATTCAGCATACCGTACATGGGATATGTAGCCAACTACATACAGAACCCGCCGGGACTGTACTTTGCAGCAGGTGTAGGCGTGATACTCATAGTGCTCATGTTTCTCACCGACGCACTTATAGAAGAAGATAAAAAAGCCAAGAAAAAGGCTAAAAAGATAAATCAAGAGAACGAAAAAGGAGAAAAAGCGAATGAGAAAGAATAAGAAGCTGATGATCATCATCTGCGTACTTGCGATCATGGTGATCGGTTCATTCGGAACACTGGCTTACCTGACTGACACTGCAGGCGTGACCAACACATTCACCGTTGGTAAGGTAGACATTACGCTGGATGAAGCGGTAGTCAACGAAGATGGTGAACCACTTGGAGAAGACGGCAAAGTGGTCGATGATCGTGAAGATGCTGCCAGAAAGGATGGCGGCGAAAACGGTGAAGGCGGTAACAAATATCACTTGGTTCCCGGTCAGACATACCTGAAAGACCCTACAGTAACTGTCGTTAAAGGCAGTGAAGAGTCTTATGTTCGTATGATAATGACTATCCACAATGCAAGCGAAATGCAGAAGATAATCGATGCACATAAGCTGGGAGATTACAAGGCATTCCTCGGTGACTGGAACAAAGAGATCTGGAAGTACATCGGATACACAGAAGACACAACAGCTAATACCATCTCATTTGAATTCAGATATCACAAAAAGGTTTCCGGGTTTGATGCTAACGGCGAAGAGTTGACTGCAAACTTAGCTTTGGAACCGTTATTCACACAGCTGGTAGTTCCGGGATCACTGACAGGGGACGAACTGAAAGCTCTCTATGAAGGTGGGTTCAAGATGGTTATCGAAGGCCATGCGATCCAGGTAGTAGGCTTCGAAGCAGACGGAGCTAAGACTGCTGAAGATGTAGCATGGGAAGCTTTTAGCGGACAGGAAAAAGACGCAGCTAAAGGAGCGACAATCAGATAATGAATAACAGAAAAAGCCTGATGCGCTTCGGATCAAAATCGGTGCTGTTGATCGGAGCGCTGGCTCTGATTTTTGTATGCACCGTGGGAAGCACACTTGCTTGGATGTTCGACAAAACGAGTCCTATTACTAACACCTTTGTAGTAGGGGACATCTCCATTACTCTGACCGAATCGGATACAGACGGTGATGGAGACGATAAGACAAATTCCTACAGCTTCGAAGCGTCTGCAGAAGGCAAAGATCTCGCCATCGCAAAGGATGCAGTCGTGACAGTCAAGAAAGGCAGCGAGGACTGCTGGGTTTTCGTGAAAGTAGAAGAGTCCGACAACTTCAGAGACTATCTTGAATATTCCATGGCTGAATACCCTAATGCAGACGGATGGAAACAGCTAAAGGCTACTGATCTGCCTAAGGGAACTACAGTTTGGTATCTCAAAGCTCAAGACATCTCAGAAGATAAAGCATTCGACATCCTGAAAGATAGATCCGTATATGCAAAAGGCACAGTTTCTCAAGAAGAGCTTGATTCTCTCGAAGAGAAGGACTATCCAACACTTGTTTTCTCAGCATACGCCATCCAGATAGAAGAGATGAGCTCGGCCGCCGAAGCTTGGGAAAAACTCAATTAACCAGATATAAAAGGCTATAGTCAGCCTTTTATATATAAACTAATTTTGATCAAAATTACGAAAGGAAAGAAAGAAAATGACAATGAAGAAGAAAGTGCTCACAACGTTGAGCGTCGTTCTGATCCTTGGTCTGGCTACTCTGGGCATTTTGGCATATTTGACAGATACAGACAGTGATGTGAACGTAATGACGCTGGGTAATGTAAGTATTGACCAGCATGAGTATCAGAGAGTTGTAGAAAATGGTACATACAAGACTGATACGATTGATGGAGTAACAAGCTATGTTCTGGAAGATTTTGAGCAGGGCAAGGCATTACTTCCTGCGACCGAGAGCACAAATTATGGTGCGGGCCCCTATGATAGCACTGTTGTTAGAATGACTCAGGTTGATTCTTATGGATACATGGATGTATTTACATCTAAAAATGCACAGGATAAGTTCGTGACCGTTGAAAACACTGGCAAGTCCGATGCTTACGTTCGTACTCTCGTTGCTATCGAAGTCGGTACTGCTGATCCTAACCTGGTTATGTCTTCATCTCGTGCAGGTGCTCAGGCGGGTACACGCGATCCTTGGAGTTCTAACGGCGTTGGCATAGTTGATATTGATGGTAACAATTATATTGTATACGAATATATTTATGCTGGTGCACAGTTGAGTAATGGCAGCTTCAGACATGAAAACGGTGTTCTGCCTGCCGGAGATACAACTTACCCTAGCTTTGCTCAGGTTTATCTGAAATCAGAAACAACTAATGAAGACTGTGAAGCTATTGATGGAAATGGCAATGGAACTCTCGACATTTTAGTTCTGTCACAGGCTGTACAGGCTGAAGGTTTTGCTGACGCAGCAA
>CAYTVH010000111.1:0-3028 GCA_964441805.1 uncultured Oscillospiraceae bacterium
ATAAATAACCTTACAATCGTAAATATACATAAAACAATCGCACTAAATAGCATCGATTCAATTATGATATTGTAGTTTTTCGATTCTTTCAACGACGCGTAAAATCTCATTATCATCTCCATCAATACTTTTTATCTACCCACGATATGTCCACTTCCAGAACATCAGGATGTATTGCCGCATATCCCTCATGTGTCGTAGTATAAAACAGCGGCTTATGGTCTTTGTCCAGAAATGCGATATCATCTATGCCAAAGTCTGTATTCTGCACTCTTTCCCAGCCTTGTGGCATCTGTTCAATATAATAGAAAGCCTCGTACTTCGTAAGGGCATCAAAGAAGCTTTTATCGCTCACATCAAACTCGTGATATACACCATAACCATGAGTCATAGTCCCAAGCCACTCTCTGACTTTCTTTTTCTCGATCAAACGCATCTTGTCCATGGCATCAAAAATAAGCGGATCATCTTTGACCCACCTATCGAGCTGAACGATGACTATATATTTTGTCAGCTTTCTCAGTTTGATAAGAAGCTCAACAAACTGCTCATGGTTCTGTATTTCATTGTCATAGCCTATCATTTGATCTTCGCTTCTCATATCATTTCATTCCTAACAACTTCTGTCATAATGTAAGCAGATTCAGCACAACAGATATTACGACGAGCACAAGTACCAGTGGTAAATTGACGCCACCTTTCTTGTGATGCTTCTGCTTTTCTTCCGGTGACATATTTTCACCTTCAGCGACCAATTTATTGATTTTCTTTTGATACCAATGATCTCCCAGCAATCCTATTACTACAGCATAAGCAATATCTATTATGAGTGTTATTACTGCAAGCAGGATCTCATTTATACCAAATAAATACAATGATGTTTCTACAACTACACTTACCAAGCAATATATAACGAATACAATAACTCCTAAACCATACATCTTCCTGTACAGCATCCAATGGAAAGAAAACAGAAATCCACACCAGTTCCATGATGAAGTTGGCTTGCCTTTATTTATATCGCTGAACTTATTCAAATAAGTCCCAACATTCTTCTGGATATACGCTGCTCTTTCATCCGGATATTCGATTTCGAATTTCTCACCGCAATGAATACAGGTATCGTCGTAGGAATTGATTTCTTTCTTGCACCTTGGACAAATTTTGATTCCATTGTTTTCGTTGTTCTGCATATCTTTTCCCCCTTCTATTGCTATCATTACAAATGTAATTTTTTCACAATTCTCTGATAATTTAATTATACCTTATAGCCTTTCCTGTAACAACACTTTTTGATGTTTATTCTAAAACAAAAACACGCCTGTATATCAGACGTGTTTCCTCTCACATATTATATATTCTTATTTATCATATCCAACATATTCAGCACACTTCTATGTCTGATCCATTTACGTCCTGTATTTCTCAGGCGCAGTTCACGATAGCTAACCTCACCGTCATAATAAAGCCCTATATATACAAGTCCCACCGGCTTTTCTTCAGTTCCGCCTCCCGGTCCTGCGATTCCTGTCACGGATACGCACACATCGCTGCCGCTTACTCGGTGGAGTCCTTCAGCCATTTCCATAGCTGTTTCGGCGCTTACCGCTCCGTACCTTTCAAGAGTTTCTGCCTTTACTCCCAGCTCGTCCATCTTTGCCTTATTGCTGTATGTCACAAGGCCTCTGTCAAAGCATGCTGATACTCCTGCGATATCAGTGATAGTCCCTGCGAACAGTCCGCCGGTGCATGATTCTGCCGATGATAAAGTAAGTCCTTTTTCCATCAGCTTATCGCATACTACCTGCACCAGTTCTTCATCATCGCAGCTGTATATATACTCTCCGATACGATCGCGTACTTTCTCCAGCATATCATCCACTGCGGCCTTTGCTTCTTCGAGGGTAGCTCTCTTGGATGCGATCCTGACTGAAGACTCCCCTTCCTTGGCATAAGTTGCCAGAGTCGGATCGGTCTGCCCATCGATGAGATCCAGCAGTTCAGTTTCCAGCTGAGATTCACCGATACCAAAAGTCCTGATCATACGATAGTAGATCACATCTTCTGACAAACTCTCAAGAAAAGGCTTGACGCTCTTTTCGAACATCCTTGTCATTTCTCTAGGCGGCCCGGGCATACAGATTATATATTTCCCGTCCTTTTCCAGGGCAAATCCCGGCGCTGTGCCGGCATCATTATGGAATACAACAGCGCGTGACGGCATGATGGCCTGTTTCTTATTGTTCTCAGTCATCTTCCTTCCGGTGCCCTTGAACATAGCAAGAAGTTCTTCCATAACATCGTCCATCATGACAAGCTCATCGCCCATCACCTGACAAGCTATTTCTTTAGTCATATCATCCTGGGTCGGTCCAAGACCTCCTGTAGTCAGCACGATGTCACAGTCTTCAAGAGCCAATTCGATCATATCTGCCAGCCTCTTGGGATTGTCTCCAACCGTATAGTGATACATCACATCATGCCCCAGCAGGTTCAGCTGCTGAGACAAGTAAACAGTATTGGTATTTACTATCTGTCCGAAAAGTAATTCAGTTCCTACGCTCAAAATCGCAGTCTTCATATAAAATGCCTCCAAGAAAAGAGGGCCTTGCGCCCTCATAATTTTTACATAGAAAACAGTTGCTTGTTCTTCATTATGTACTCAGCACCTGAAACGATGGTCATGATCAGTGCGATCCAAAGGAAAATCACATCAAACGGTACCGGTATACCCAGAGCTGTGAAAGGCCAGTTTTCCAGGATCAGCAGAGGAATAGCGATCATCTGAGTTATGGTTTTGATCTTGCCTGTAGTTCCCGCTGCGATAACGATTCCCTGTGCTGCAGCAACTTGTCTCATTCCTGTGATGATGAATTCTCTTCCCAGGATAACGATGACCATCCATCCTGCAACATCTCCCACCTGTGCCAGACAGATCAGTGCAGACATTACCAGCAGCTTGTCTGCCAACGGGTCCATCAGCTTGCCGAAATTAGTAACCAGGTTATGCTTTCTTGCGATATGTCCA
>CAYTVH010000112.1:0-2849 GCA_964441805.1 uncultured Oscillospiraceae bacterium
TCTGATCAGAGACGGCGTTCCATCAATTCTGAATCCGGACGACGCTAATGCTCTGGAAGAAGCATTAAAGTTAAAAGATAAATATGATGACGTTACAGTAACTGTTATCACTATGGGCCCTCCACAGGCAGAAGAAATGATCTTCGAATGTATCGCTATGGGCGCTGATGAAGGTATCATCGTAAGTGACAGAGCAGTTGGCGGTTCCGACACATGGGCTACTTCCAACGCTATCACAGCTGCTATCAAGAAGGTTGGAGATTATGACATGATCTTTGCCGGAAGACAGGCTATCGACGGAGATACTGCACAGGTTGGTCCTCAGATCGCTGAAAAATTAGATCTTCCACAGGTTACATACGTAGAAGAATTTGATATCAACGAAGATAGAACAGAAGTAACTGTTAAGAGACAGCTGGAAGATGGTTATGAACTGATCAAAGTTAAGACTCCATGCATGCTGACTTGTATCAAAGAACTGAATCAGCCTAGATTTATGAACATCGCAGGCATCTACAACCAGAACAAGGACATCAAGATCTGGAATGCAGCAGATGTAGAAGTTGACCTTAACACAGTAGGTCTGAAGGCTTCCCCAACTAACGTATTCAAGTCATTCACACCAAAGCCAAAGGAACCTGGCGTGAAGATCGAAGGAGATTCAGAAAAAGACCAGGCTAAGAACCTGCTGATCAAGCTTAAGGGTAAGCATGTAATCTAATAAGGAGGAAGAAAAATGACAGTAAATTTTGCTGATTATAAAGATATCTGGGTATACGCAGAACAGAGAAGCGGCAAGTTAATGAACGTTGCACTGGAACTGATTGGCGAAGGACACAAGTTATCCAGAGAAATTAGTGAAGAAACAAAAGTATGTGCAGTTCTGATTGGTAACGAAATCGATCACCTGGCTGAAGAATGCTTCGCATATGGTGCAGACGCAGTTTACATGATCCAGGATCCACTGCTGAAGAACTTTACAACAGACGGATATGCAAAGGTTTTAACTGATGCTATCAACGAATACAAGCCTGAAATCGTATTATACGGTGCAACACACATCGGACGTGACCTGGCTCCAAGAGTAGCAGCAAGATGTGATACAGGTCTGACTGCTGACTGTACTCACCTGGACATCGATATCGATGGATATATCAAGTTTGCTAATGAAAACACTACTCTCGACACTTCTACAATCAACAAGGAAGATCCTAAGGCATTAGGTCTGAAGCAGACTAGACCTGCATTCGGCGGTAACCTGATGGCTACTATCATCTGCCCTAGAACTAGACCGCAGATGTCAACAGTAAGACCTGGCGTTATGCAGAAGAGAGAAAAGGTTGAAGGAGCTACAGGCGAAATCATCAACGTTAAGCCTGCAATCGCTGAAACTGACATCAGAACTAAGATCGTAGAAATCGTTAAGTCAACTAAGGAACTGGTTTCCCTGACTGACGCTGAAATCATCTGCTCAGGCGGAAGAGGTCTGGGAGATCCTTCAGGATTCGAACTGATCAAGGAATTCGCTGACAAGGTTGGCGGAGTTGTTGGTTCATCAAGAGCAGCTGTAGACGCTGGCTGGATCGATCACTCACACCAGGTTGGTCAGACAGGAACAACTGTTAAGCCTAAAATCTACTTTGCATGCGGTATTTCCGGAGCTATCCAGCACTTAGCAGGAATGCAGACATCAGAGATCATCGTTGCTATCAACAAGGATCCTGACGCTCCTATCTTCGAAGTTGCTGACTACGGAATCGTAGGCGACCTGTACAAGGTAATCCCTGAAATCATCGCTGAATGGGATAACGCAGAAGCACTGTACGACGCTTCAACTAAATAAGTGGAGACGACCCCGTGAGTGGCGAGCGTAAGCGAAGTCAGAACGGCGGTGCTCCATTCGTCAGAACCGCAGCACTTTAGTGCGTGGCGGTTTACGACGAGCAAAGATGATATTAAGAGCTGTTACATATGTAGCAGCTCTTTTTTCGTGTAGTAAAAGGGCAGTGTGCGCCTGCTAAGTCCAACGTTCAGCTTCGCTTCACTCCTACGGTCACTTTGTTCCCTCCGCTGTCGTATTTTCTTAGCCAAGCAAGCTTGGAGAAAATACGCTCTCCACAGCAATATAAAACCCCCTTGCAGTGGGGGTGTCTATTAATTATTCTCATTTCGCTTATGATTGCAGTTGCTCTTGCGGAAATCGCATTCACACACACAGCCCTTTACATACACAAAAGGCTGAAAAATATCTTACAGATATTCCTTCACCCTATACCATGGAAATCCTACTACATTATCATAGTCGCCTTCAAACCGGTCGATGTATTTGCCGAAGGTTCCCTGGATAGCGTATCCGCCTGCCTTGTCATATGGCTCTGAGGTCTTTACATAGGCAAGAAGCTCTTCATCAGTGTAATCCTTGAAATACACTAAAGTCGTATCGCAGAAACAGATTTTGCGGTTCTCGGCAGTATCTATGATGGAAACTCCTGTCATTACCTGATGATGGCTGCATCTCAGTTTACTCAGCATGCGATAGGCATCGTCTTGATCGACAGGTTTTCCCATGATTTCATTGCCATATACTACGATAGTATCTGCTGCGATTATCACTGCACCTTCGTTGTAGTCAGTGTTTTCATCTGCACAGATTTGTTCTGCGATATATACAGCCTTTTTAAGAGCCATAGCCATTGCAGCAGACTCACACGACATATCTATAAGTATAGTCTCATCTACATCTGCAGGCATTATTTCCGGTTCATAACCGTTATTTTTCATCATCTCGATTCGTCGTGGGGACGAAGAGGCAAGTATTATTCTCTTCATAAATTTAGTATAGCATTAAA
>CAYTVH010000113.1:0-2820 GCA_964441805.1 uncultured Oscillospiraceae bacterium
TGCACCAGCGCCCATTTCCCCCCGCTTTCATCATGGAATAAACCAACAGTTTTCTTCCGAATCCTTGATATTGGAGCTTCGGGGCAATGCCGATGGAACCAAAGGTCATGATCAGGATCTCACATCCATCGTCGGCTTTAATGATAGAGCGCACATACATTATATGGCCAATGATCTCGCCTCGTTCCATGACAAAATCAAGTTCGGGAATATCAGAAAACAACATATCTTTATATGGAAATACCAAAATGTTTTTGGGCAAAACCTTCTCTGTGTCCAAAAGTCAACAAGAAACTGCATGGTTGATACATTTTTTCTCTGCAGAATGATTTAGAAATTTCATTTTATTTAACTCATTTCTGCTGTTAAAGTATTTCGCGACCGCCAAAAACGAACATAAAATCGAGAAACTATACTTTTCTTCTTTTAATATTTACAATACTTATCTACATTACATTTTCTGTTAAACTTTCTGCCCCAAAGTTTCTACTTGTGGTTCTTCCGGTAATCCAGTATAATACAATTACATTTTCCGGAAAAGAAGGGCTGTTTTTGAATTTCTTAAACATCAACTATTTCCTGGCTATTGTGGAAGAAGGAAGCATCAGCGCTGCCGCACGAAAGCTTTACATTTCCCAGCAGGCTCTCAGTGAGCAGCTGAGAAAAATGGAAAAAGAAGTTGGGGCACCGCTGTTCATGCGCGGAAAAAACGCAACTTTGACCGTGGCCGGCGAGTGCCTTTATCGTAACGGAAAAGAACTGCTCCACATTTACGAGAACATGATGGAAGATATTCAAGATATAACATCCAATCGCAGGCGAAAGGTTACGGTAGGTATTCCCACTTTCTGGACACCGCCCTATCTGCCCGATCTGCTGACAAACTTTCGGAGCAAATATCCGGAATATGAGATCGCTGTTGTAAAACGTCAGCACACTGATGTAGAGCACAACATGACCGGCGTGGATTTATACATGAGCAGTTTGCCGTTAAGCCCGCATCTCGAAAACATTGTTATACGGGATTCCGACCCGTTTCATGTCACATTTCGGCGAGATTTGGCCGAGAAAGTCTTCCAAAATCGGTGGATTGCAGTGGAAAATCAACTAATACAAACGCAAGATCTTTCTGCAATAAAAAATATGCCTTTTATTGCACTTAGAGATCGATACGGACAACTCGTACAAAGTCTGAACCTGATTTTCAACGAATACCACTTCTCACCTTCCATCGGATTCAATTCAGAAAGCTTTGATTTAAATGAACATGCTTGCATTAACGGGCTTGGCTGTCTTCTTACTACACAAAGCCACATCGAGCACCTGTTCCACAGAATTGGCAACCAAGCAAATGAACTTTTGTCTTATCCAATCAAAGTAACATCTTTTGAAACTAAGATGGCCATCAGCCACCGCAAGGGTCTGCATCTACATGCAGCTGAGGTTCGTTTTATTGAAGAAGCTAAGAAACTGATCAATCATTTAGAGTGAAGTTTGTTTTCGTGCTTTCAAGAAATATCTTGTTTAGTTTTATATAACAGTCTTTTTTCACATACCGACTGTTCAAATTATATGAGTGCAAAACAATGTTCCACACCTTAAAAAATCCGAGCCTGAGAAACTTTTTTGTTTCTCAGGCTCGATCTTTTGTTTATTCTCCCACGGCTTTGTTGGTAAGCATTGTCTTGACCATTTTCAGCTTGCCGGGCTTTCCCATGCGGGTGTCTTTTTCGCCGATCATCAATACACGCTTCCGGCGTTCGTTCGATGCAGTCCATGTCGGCAGTATGTCTGCATCGTTGGGGTCACCGGTGCGAACAAAGTTGCATAGATAGGATACCATCTGCTCACTGAGCGCGTAGTCCTTGTCTTCCATGGGTCTCCAGCAGTTGGGGAGCGTACCAAACCAATACCATAAGTCCGCAGAGTGCCATGCGCCGTTGTCATCACCGGGCAGTTTTCGGTCAAAATACCATGTGTAACCATTCTTGCATTGGGCTGTGCACCATTTTCTCGCCATTCCCTGCAGAATGGGGGGAATCATATCCTCACTGGTGGAGCCTGCCATATAGTTGATAGCATGCTGCCTGCCGGCAGCCAGCAGTTGAGTCCCGGTATCCACAACCAGGCGTCCGTCAATGCAAGGAAAACAACTGGGGATACGAAGCTCCTTCTTGGTCAGATCCCAAGCCTTAAAGAGCTTTTCAGGGGAAATTGACCGAAATTGCTCTAAAGAATCACAACCGGCATTTTCCATTGTTTTCTGCCAGAATTTATAATACTTTTCTGCAGGGGCCGCAGAAAGCAGCTTACTGATGCCGCCGCCGCTAGACATGACGGCCCTTTGGAATAAGCCTTCACTCAAGGAACTCATACAGTGCTGCTGCACGCTCATAGCACCTGCACTCTGCCCCATGATGGTCATATTATCCGGGTCACCGCCAAAAGCGGAAATATTATCATGTACCCACTTTATGGCAGTCAGCTGATCATACAAACCATAGTTTCCGGTAATGCCGGCTTCATCCTTCAGCTGTGGCAAACACAAAAAACCCATAGGGCCCAGGCGGTAGTTCAACGTAACCCCAACAACACCCTTAGTGGGCCAGACGGGGCCGTCGAAGTGCTTTTCATGTCCACAACCACCGGTGAAACCGCCGCCGTGTATATAAATGAGTACCGGCAGCTTATCCCCTTCCTTCGCAGAGCCAGGGGTAAAAATATTTAAAAACAGGCAGTCTTCGCTATAACTGTAACTTTCACCTTTGCGGAATTCGTTGTAATAGAAGATCTTCTTCAGGTTTTCTTCTTCATTGTAAA
>CAYTVH010000114.1:0-2791 GCA_964441805.1 uncultured Oscillospiraceae bacterium
AGCTACGGTACAGTCCTGCTTGTCCAGCTGGAGGTATTCGTAGATAGCAAGGCTGTAGCCTGCCTTGATATGGTCAAGAACGAAACCTTCTTCGATTTTTCCTACATTTAACATATTATTCTCCATATTCTTCGCTTCTTTGTGGTTGCTTCGTTGTCAGGTTATCCGGTAACGTGTTAAAAACTGTTTTGCATTCGGGAGGGGGATTACTCCACGGTAATGCCCAGCAATGTCAGGATCAGTGCCATTCTTACATACACACCGTACTGAGCCTGGTTAAAGTAAGCTGCGCGGGGATCTTCGTCCACCTCTACAGCGATTTCATTTACGCGGGGCAGGGGATGAAGGATCAGCATATCCTCCTTAGCCAGAGCCAGCTTGTCAGTATCCAGGATATAGAAGTCTTTCAGGCGGATATAATCTTCTTCATTGAAGAAACGCTCTCTCTGTACGCGGGTCATGTAGAGAACATCCAGTTCAGGCATTACAGTCTCCAGGCGAATCACTTCTTCATAAGGGATATTCTTTTCCTTCAGCATCTCTGTGATATAGTCGGGAACACGAAGCTCCTCGGGGGAGATGAAGATGAATCTCACGTTCTCATATCTTACCAGAGCATCAATCAGGGAGTGTACGGTACGGCCGAACTTCAGGTCACCGCACAGACCGATGGTGAAGTTGCTCAGGGTATGTTTCATGCTGCGGATGGTCAACAGATCGGTAAGGGTCTGGGTGGGATGCTGATGGCCGCCGTCGCCTGCGTTGATCACGGGAATGCGGGAATGCTCAGCTGCTACGATGGGAGCACCTTCCTTGGGATGGCGCATAGCGCAGATGTCTGCATAGCAGGAGATTACGCGGATGGTGTCAGCAACGCTTTCGCCCTTGGAAGCGGAAGAGGAGTTGGCATCAGAAAAGCCGATGACCTGACCGCCCAGGCGGGTCATTGCAGATTCAAAACTTAAACGGGTACGGGTACTGGGCTCATAAAAGCAGGTGGCAAGAATCTTGCCGTCGCAGGCATGAGCGTACTTCCGGGGATTGTTCTCAATATCGTTGGCAATGTCAAAGAGTTTATCAAGCTCTTCGGTGGTAAAATCCAGGGGACTCATAATATGTCTCATTTTTTTCCTCTTTCTGCGCTATCATAATATAGAAAGCCCGGGCTGCACCATAGCGCGGATACAGTCTGTGGCATAGAAAAGTCGAAGAGAAAACTCTTCGACCGATCTTTACTTATAGGATAATAAATCATCAACGCTCTTGCGTCTGGGAGCAACGGGAGCCTCTGCGGGATAGCCGATGGGAATAAGAGCCACTAAATCTCTGTCCTCAGGAATCTCTAACAGCTCGGAAGCTTCTTCATAATCAAAAATGCCAAGAATAACAGTGCCGAGACCCTGTTCGTGAGCTGCGAGACAAAATGCTTCGCTGGCAACACCGGCATCAAACATCTGCCAGGAGTCACCGCGATGAGTGGTATAGGAACCGTCTCTCTCAAAACCGCTTCTGCCCTTGATAATGGTCACTGCCACTACCATGGGAGCACTGTTCATAATATTTCCGTTGTTGGGGAAAGTGGAAGTACAGGCAGCAAGCTTGTCCTTGGTCTCGCCTTCTACGGCAATGTAGCGAACAATCTGGGTGTGTTTCCAGCTGGGAGCATAGGAAGCAGTCTCAACAATCTGAGCCAGCACATCATGGGAAACCGGCTGCTCTGTGAATTTGCGGATACTTCTGCGTCCTGTGATACATTCTTTTGCTGTCATGAAATCATCCTCCTGCGTGTACTTCTGACATTTGCGAGTAAGCCTCGCTTTATCCGTTGTCTATCTTACCATTTCTGAGCCGGACTTGCAAGAGCGTTAGGGTGAAACTTTTGAGTTTTTTTGAGATTTTTCAGAAAGGTTTTGCATACCATAAGCATTTTTGTTATCATAATACTAAAGTAGATTTTCGGAAGTATAAAGGAGGAGTAATGATGTTGGAGTTTGTTGAGAGAAAGCGCTGGTTATTTTTCGGACTTCCTTTTACATTTGTCAAATACACTGTGAAAGAGGATTTGATCACTATACAGACAGGTCTGTTCAAGACAGTGGAGAATGATTGTTATATGTACAAAGTGCAGGATGTGCAGCTTACCGCCACCTTGATTGAGAAGCTGTTCAAGCTGGGTACCGTGGTATGTCACACCGGTGATACCACTCACCCCCAACTGATCCTGGAGCATATCCGCAATTCCAGAGAGGTTAAGGATTTCATTCTGAGAGAATCCGAGGAGGCCAGAATGAAGAGACGCACCGTCAATATGCTGGATATCGGTACCGGCGATATAGACGATGCGGATGATATGAACGATTAAGCAGTCCTTACAGGCAGAGTATTTACAGACGGAAGCGGTCTATCGTTTGAGCAGGCGCTCAAAAAACAGACCTGCGGAGAACCAAAAAGGCGCATAATCTAAGCGTATTACTCTGCGTATGTGAAAACGGCTGTGGCCGTAGTCCCAGGGGCAGCAGTGGTATTTGTGCAGAATACTGCCGGTCAGGAATTCTGTGGAGAAGATCAGGCTCATGTAGGTCAGCCCCCTGAACCAAACAGGGCGTTTTTTCAGAAGCCGGCTGACAGGGGACAGAAAGGCGGCACAGCCGTATATAGGGAACATCCAAAGAGAAGTATGTCCCATCAGGGTGTAATTTTTAGTCAGAAAACTGCCGATGGATGTGAAAATGATTTCCATACACCAGCCGATGATTCCGCAAATAAGGAAGTCTTTTATTAATATTTTCAT
>CAYTVH010000115.1:0-1098 GCA_964441805.1 uncultured Oscillospiraceae bacterium
ATCTACCTCGTTCATGTGGATATATCGTTCCGGTTCTGATGGCTTACCGGGCATTTGCATACAGCCACCTTCAGTGGCCGATGAGGCCACATTAGGCGGCCAGTCAGGGCCGCATTAAGCGGTCGCTTTTCTAAGAGGGAACTCTATGGAATAAGAACATGCCATAGAGCCCCTTGGTTGGTATAGTTACTTAAAGCAATGCTTTTTCAATAAGTACAGTAAAGCCAGTGGTAAGCCGACGGCGGATACCATCCAGTTTTCCATAGCATTCCTTCTCATCACTGAGGTACTTTCCCCATTCATCAGGGCTGTACTGACTAGTGAAGAGGGTAGATGTTCCAAGATCAGCCTTCATCTTGATGAGATGGTATAAGATCTTCATACCTTCTTCAGAGTATCTGCTGATAGCGAAGTCATCAATGAACAGCAGTTGAATCTTTGCGTAATACTTGATCCGTTTGCGGTATCTGCTGAGATCCTCCTGTCGGTTTAGAATAATCAGCTCATCCAAAAGATCAGAGTAATCGATATATTTGCATCGATAATGACGTCTGCAGGCCTCGACGCAACACGCAGACAGGAAATAGGATTTCCCGGCACCGGTTATACCGTAGATGCCTACATTTAATCTGTCTTCAGCAAAAGTGAAGCTTCGGATCTGTTCAACCACAGCATCATTATAGATACGCCCATTTCCGGTTTTCAGGTTTTCCATCAAAGCTCCTTTGTTGATGAGGCTGCTAAGACGAAGGTTCGTCTCAAACCTGGTTGCGATTTTATCGAGGTATTGTTCTTCCAGAACTTCGCGCAGAAACTGGACGTTGTTATAATTCGAAAGGTCAGGACTTCTCATCAGCCCCTAAACACGGCCTGATGCAATCGGAAGATTAAGAAACTCAAGCATTTCAATGATATCGGAATGATCAGTCTTCATGATGTGCCTCCACTTTCTGGCGCATCAGTAAGTTCTTTAACGAGTACTGACTATCGTCATCTTTGTAACGTCCGGTTACTGGTACTGCATCCCCGGATAGAGTTTCTGTAATTGTTGGTGTTGGTTCAGTATGATAGGTTGATACCGTATTACTCACATAAGAA
>CAYTVH010000115.1:1108-2741 GCA_964441805.1 uncultured Oscillospiraceae bacterium
CTGCAGCACTTTTCCAATGCTGCCGGACTGTATTTCTCTGCATAGCGGAGGATGCCAAAGCAGCTGCGGAAAGCCTGTACCGGATAAGCATATCTGCTGATAACAGCATCAATCAGTATTCTTGTACTTGGGCCAATCTTTGAGGCCTTCTGCTGGAAGTATGGTACATTCCAATAGCCATAATCACCGTATTCAGCAGGCATGTCAGAAGGTATAATAACCCATTCCTTAGGGGTGTAACTTCTTTTATGGGTGCGGATATGATCACCGTTTTTGTTATAGACAAAGATTTCTTTCTCTCCAATACGGAGTTCAATTTCCTTTTTTAAATACTTCCGTGGCATGCTATAATGGACTTTGTCAAAGGTGAAGGAGAAGTCTTGTGCTACTTTAACAGTCTTTCGCTCAAGGTACTCGAATTTATTGAGCGGAAGAGGCAGGAGAGTCTCCTTCTCTTCTGTTTCAAAGAGATCAGCACGGGAATAAGATAATCCATCAAAGTTCCTTCGGTTTTCTTCAGCTACTTTCTGCTGTAGAACACGATTAAACTCTTCCAGCGAATAAAAGGTCATATCCTCCATATCTACTAAGATGTGCATGGTTACGATCTTTACATGACCTTCAACGACCGGTTTCCAACGGGGTGACTTCACTTTAGCAGGAGTGATAACAGTATCGTTATGTCCTGCCCATGCCTGGTAATCCTTGTTCAGTTCGGGACTGACCCAGTCCTTATTAACGGCAACTTTGCAGTTGTCTGGAGTGATTGTCGGTGTAACACCACCGAAGAAATCCAGGGCATTATTATTGACTCTGATCCAGTTTCGGATATCGCAGTCGATCATACCTTCGGCATAAAAGTAGTCGCTGTAAGTAAGTGCAGCTATGAACACAGTTACTTTTGTAGTTTCACCTGGATAACGGCGATTATGGATCAACAGTTGCTTTCCTGCATAGTCGAGTTCAAGGTTGACACCGGGATATCTCTGGATATGGAAAGTGATCTGCTTTGAGTCAGACCACTCAGAGTAACGTCTGCAATACTGGCGATAACTGTACGGTTTCTTTCCGTCTACTTCCCCAACTGCGTTGTACTTCTGCCAGAGATGTTTCAATGTCTCTCCTTTGCGCGCTAACGCTTTATATACAGCTTCTTTGTCAAAATCCCGATAAAGCTGCTGGTCGGCTGAGACACCGGATTTTTTATAGAGCAGAGACTCTATATATTCATTAGTAACTTCCTCTTTGAGAGGATAAGAGAGTTCCTGACATTCTCTGAAACGTCGGAGAAACTCATTCACCGCTGTTTTACTGCAGTCTCCGCAGCTTTCAGCGATTTCACGGCCGCTGAGATGATTCACGTAGTGAAGCCTCAGTACTTTCTTATAATCCATTTCGGACCTCCTAAAAATAGTATTTCTTCCAAACTGGAAGATACTACTATTATAAAGGACAAAATCGACCGTTAAATGTGGCGCGGACTGACCGTTAATTATGGCAAGGTACGACCGCCGAACATGGCACAGCTGGCCGTTTCAGGAGACAATCTGCAATTGTGTACACATTTAATTATTTGCGCCATTTTTTCACACCCTTTTACACATCTCGTCATTTTGTCTGAATATTCAGAAAT
>CAYTVH010000116.1:0-2650 GCA_964441805.1 uncultured Oscillospiraceae bacterium
TTCATAGTACTGTTCAGCGTCGTAGTCGATAGCTTCCGGATGATCGACACCGCCTTTTATTATTTCCAAACCATCCCTTTTGAGAAGCTGGTTCACTACTGCATCAGCAGCTGTTTCCCATATGGCGGTTTCTTTTCCCTCTCCCCGCGTATCATGTTCCAGTGCAATATGGCACAGTTCATGTGCAAGTAGGAACAGCCTGTCATTTTCCGACAGTTCTGCCATGAGATGAGGCTCATAGCATATTACTCGGCCGTCTCGCTTTATCGGCTCTTTCTGCTCCTTTTGCGCGTATTCTAAATTTGCCGCAATGCCGCCAAAGTACGGATACATCGTTATTACTTTTCGCTGCAATGCCAAAATATCAAAAATCAATTTTCTTCCTCCGGCTGAACGAACGAATCAAAGACAGCTCTGAATTCTTCACCCAATTTAGACACGAAATCTCTTACAACTTCCAAGTGCTCATCATCTGCCAGTGATAATCCCACTGCAGTTGCATATCTTTCGGAAGTATTCATGTCACGGATCTCTTTTTCACTGTAATTGCCTTCCAGAACATCCTCCACCGTGATCAGGGCCTGATTACAGAACTTCACGAATTCATCCGTTATATCTTCTCCGATCAATGAACGCAGCATTTCCGGACGTCCGGTCGCATAAAGCATTTTTGAAGCCATCTCCCATTTTCTGGGATCTGCATTTGGCTTTTTCCCATCGTACTGACTGCGCAGCGTTTCTCCTCTTTTGAATGCTATGTATGAATAGATAGCAGGATGGATGCGATTATCACGGGCCCATTTCAGCCATTTATCCGTAGTTGTGTTGATATATACATGGGCAAATCTGTTGAAAAACGGTTCTGCCAGCTGATGTGCCGCCAGAGAATCCTGCATATCATTTCCTGCAGCTACGATCCTGGCGTTACCCGGCAGCTTCCATATACCGTTGACTTCTCTGTCCAGCACGATATTGAACGCCATACCTTGGATGCTCGGCAATGCATTATTGATCTCATCAAAGAAAACCACGTGAAGCTTGTCCGGTTCCGCCTCACATTTTTCTTTTACTTTTTTGTACCATGTAGGCGGTATATCTATCATCTCTCCTGTCATCTGATTATATACGCTTCTTCCGTTAAGGCTGTCAGGTGTAGCATTTCGAAGGTAAATGATCTCGCAAGTGGGATCTATTTGCTTCACCCTTGCACTCTTTCCTTCTGATGAAGGGCCATGTAAAAATACTGCCACATCACTTTCAATGGCTCCCCTTATTATGTCTTCTTCACTTACGTCACCAAAGGTAAGCCTGTAAGGATTCCTTCTCTTCTCTGCTCTTTTCATCTGCGCTTCATACTCCGCCTTTTCCTCTGAAGTCATATCTTTAACCACACTTGGTACGATTTCTTCTGCAAATATCGTGTTCAAAAATTTATATATGGCAGTTTTTTCAAACTCGCCGTCATAATAGCAGTCAGAGGAATAAAGCTGCCCTGACACTAAAACACTTCGACTGACTGACATCGCTGCCTTTTCATCATATATCCACTCTATCGGAGAAACTTTTATCCATACTGCATCTCCAAGCTTATATGTCTTCCCATTGGAAAGGGCGCTTTTCTTTTCAAAGGCATACGGAACTCTTATGTACTTTTTGTCCTCATACAAATACTCATCATACACAACACTGTATTTTTTCCCTGTCTTTCTCAGCCTGCCTTTGGAAAATTCACCTTCCAAAATATTGGCTGCATCCCTTGATGCTGCATTTTGAGGATACTCACCAAATTCAAATATCTGCGATCTCCGGGCATCTTTTGTCATTATAAATGACCCTTTCGAAACATTGGCACCTTCAAAAGCCGGACGTACACTGCCATAAGCTGTCGCATACGCCATCTTTCTTTCTCCTTTTGCATCCACCATGCAAACATCTCCGCATCCAGCCGCTGATGATAAGAACCATTCACAATTCCCATCATCATTCATTTTAGCTCCCGTCAGCACTGCAAAGTCAGACGCCTCACATGCTGCACCCATAACTTCGATCCCTTCGATCTTGTTTTCTCCAAATACCTGCTCCTGCGAAAGTAATTTATATACGTATTTCATGCTCTTGCCCTTTCTCACTCTGCTGTTGATGATATGATACACCATTTTTGTAAATATGTAGACCACTTTTTTGCCCTGTCGTATGTCTGATAGTAACAACGTCCTCAAAATATCAATTTGTTACACTTTTTTCAACGGTTTCAGCGATTTAAAACTCGCTGACCGTTGATTTTTTATTATCTAAATTTATCCAGTACCCACAAACGTTGAAAAAAGTGTAACAAACTTTCAAAACAAAAGGTTTGTTACTGAACTATAGGTGACATACGATAGCTGGCTCTTTGCATCATAGCTGTAGCCGGTCTTATCAGCTGGCCCCAAAATAATCATAAACGAGCTTAAACAACTCTTTGTCGATATAGCAATTAGCATAATCACACCATGGTCCTTCTATTGTTTTTCCCACCTTAACATTATCGCAACACGATAAAGCATTGATAATCTTAGCATATCGATCTTTTTCATTATGCTTTTGATTAACAGGAAAAAGTATTTCATTTCCACTAATCTTTCCTGTCATTTCTAATGCCTGCCCTCCT
>CAYTVH010000117.1:0-2501 GCA_964441805.1 uncultured Oscillospiraceae bacterium
TTTCGTAAATGTGATTTTTTTCACAACTCTATTACTTTTATTAAGAATATTTTGTTTGCTTCATCCCCTGTTTCTGTTGTATAATAAGTTTCGATAACGAAATACAAGGAGATGCTTAAATTATGGCACAGTTTTTTGAGGACTCTCCTCAGGTTTTAAAGGAATTTCTTGTATATATGGAGAGTATTCTGGGACGTTCTCCTAAAACAGTTTCTGAATACCACCTCGATTTGCGCACATTTCTGCGTTATATGACTGCCAAGCGCCATGACCTCCCAGTCGACACCTTGGAAAATATAGATATCACCGGTGTGGATATCGACTTTCTTGCAAGTATCACCCAGAGCGAAGTCTATGACTACCTGCTTTACATTTCCCGCAGCCGTCCTAAATATCACAACAGTCAATCTACAACCTATGGCAACAGCGCCAAGACACGCGCCAGAAAAATGTCCTCGCTGCGTGCTTTCTTCAAATATTACTGCGAAAAAACCAAACAGATTCCCTCAAATCCTGTCATCAATATCGATATCCCAAAAACACAGAAAGCTTTACCAAAGTATCTGTCTTTGAACGAATCCCGCAAGCTGCTTGACAGTGTTGAAGGTACTTATAAAATCCGTGATTACTGTATTCTTACCCTTTTTCTCAACTGTGGTCTTCGTGTTTCCGAACTGGCAGGAATCAATCTCAGTGATATCAACCGGGATGACCATATTCTTCGTATTCTGGGTAAAGGAAATAAAGAACGCATGGTCTACCTCAATGATGCCTGTATGGCGGCAATCAGAGATTATGATCATTACAAAGAAACCGAAGCTGTCCGTCCAAAACTCGCTCATAAGAATGCATACTTTATCAGCCGCAATGGTACCCGCCTGAGTACTATGCGCATCAAAGAACTGGTCAAGGAGCATTTGGAGCAGGCAGGTCTTTCGGCAAAGCATGCCTCTGCGCACAAGCTTCGCCATACAGCAGCTACCCTTATGTATCAAAATGGCGTTGATGTCCGTACCATCAAGGAGGTTCTGGGCCATGAAAACCTTGATACGACTGCCATTTATACCCATGTGATTAATGATAATCTGCGAGAGGCCGCCGAACGAAATCCGCTTGCCGGTGAAAAAAAAAGAAAGCTGAAAAAATCCCTGCAGTCTTCTGAATAACTGCAGGGATTCTCTTTTGCCCTCAAGTCGTTTCTGTGACAGCAAATGCTTGAGCTGTCAACTTTCCTGTCCTAAGCTTGTTCTTCGCTTAATGGCTGGATTTTGCCCGTGGATGGAAGCGTATATAAACTTCTTCACTTTCATCATCCTGAAGATACTTCAGATATGCCAATGCCGATGCTTTATCAGTTAAGCCCATCATCTTTTCCAGATCCTCCACCTCAGCGCCGTTTTCCAGAAGATGAACAGCAAAAGACCGGCGCAGAAGACGCGGCGACAACTTTTTCTGGATCCCGGCTTCTTCTGCCATATGACGTAATATTTTCCAAAGGCCCTGCCGCGTCAGGGTCTGTCCCTGAAGATTGACAAAAAGCGTATCTTCATCTGTCTGTACCAGATAAGGTCTGGCCATCTGCAGATATCGGCGTAAACTGAGATCTGCAGATGGATAGAGCGGGATCTTTCTTCCTTCAGCAAAAACCGTCCGTCTTCTATGGTCATAATCTTTCACTTTAATTTCGATCAAGCTGCTGATTTTAATACCTGATGCATAAAGCAGCTCCAACATCGCTTTGTCACGTAAACCTTTTTCATCACTGCCAAAATCATGATCCAGCAACGCATTCATCTCATCCTGTGTCAGGAACTCCGGTTTAAGAATATTTTTCCGGCTGCTTGTCTTTGTGTCCTTGACCGGATTTTTAGAAATAACTTCTTCTTTCTGTAAAAAAGAGAAATATGTATTCAGGCAGCTCCGGACACGACGAATGGTTGCCCCAGAGCGCCCCTGCATCTCCAACACGGAGAAATACGCCTGTATGAACGACGAATCAACTTGCTGAAGATCGGAAATCCCTTCGTCGGAACAATACTCTGTAAACAGACGCAGATCTCCCCGATAGGCATTGATCGTACTTTTGGCAATATATTTGTCCTGCAGATACTTCTCAAAGGATGCTGTCCTAAACATAAAACGCTCCCTCTTTTCTATTGGATCCATTGCAAAGTTATTCTTGTTAAATGTATCATCATGCAGCATTGCAGCCATCCTGCCAATAGAATGCAGATAAATGCCGCTGCAACTGATAAAACAGCTTCTCGCAGCATCTCACGACGACTGGGATACACTCGACTTCGAATTGGTAAACCTACTTTAGACTGCATAGCCGATCTGCAGCCCAGCAGTATCAAGCCAAAGATGCAGATCATGTCAGGCAAAAGAAACATACTGATGGCCGGTAAATATCCTCTGATCCCGAATATGCGAACCCAACAGGTGATCGGCATTGCCAGAAGAAAACCTTTTACTGCAATAGAAAAAGGTATGATAATCCT
>CAYTVH010000118.1:0-2372 GCA_964441805.1 uncultured Oscillospiraceae bacterium
TTGAGGAAGATGATTTCTGTGTCGGGAAAAGCAGCACGTATCTCGGCAAGATCCATGATCTGTCCTGTGTTTGTAAGTTCCAGTTTTTCATCGGTTACGGGACCTGCCAGAGCGAACGACAGATGGGTGATTTTATCGCCGCTATGGGCAGCAGAAAATTCGTTTATCAATGTATTGATAAACGTGATGAAATCAGTTATTGTATTGGTAGCGACGGTACCGCGATCGAGGACCTCGGTATCTTGCCAGATGGTCCATAAAGTCTTGGTTCCGCCTATATCTAATGTCATTTTCATGGGGCTTACCTCCGTGAAAATAGTATACCATAAAACCAAATAAATTTCTTGCATTATAAATAAGTATATGGTAATATAAGGCGTTGAGTTTTTTAACCGACACTTTTATGTGATTACCTGGGCTTAGTCTGCCGACACTCCGACGGAGACTCAGCTTTGGGCGAATGAAAAATAAGGAGGAAATTAAAATGATCACAGTAGAAAAGAAAGCAGAAATCATCAAAGAGTATCAGCTTAAGGAAGGCGACACCGGTTCCCCGGAAGTACAGGTTGCTATCCTGACTTACAGAATCAACGATCTGAACGAACATCTGAAGATCCACAAGAAGGACCACCACTCAAGAAGAGGTCTTTTAAAGATGGTAGGACAGAGAAGAAACCTTCTCAATTACCTGAAGGAAAATGATCTTGAAAGATACAGATCACTGATCGCTCGTTTAGGTTTGAGAAAGTAGTAAATCAACTTAAGGAATTTAGGCGGGACAAATGTACCCGCCTTTATTATTTTAACAAACGGTATCACGAGGATGCCGTGGAAGCAAAAGAGAAAAATAAACAGGAGGTAGTTGTTTATTATGAAGTACACAGATTACAGAACATTTAAAACAGCCATCGGCGGCAAGCTTTTAGAGCTGGAGATCGGTAAGGTATGCGAACTGGCCAATGGACAGGTTATGGTAAGATACGGTGACACAGTTGTTAACGTTACAGCATGTGCATCCAAGGAACCAAGACCTGACATCGATTTCTTCCCACTGTCATGTGACTATGAAGAAAAGATGTACGCAGCAGGCAAGATCCCCGGCGGATTCATCAAGAGAGAAGGAAGACCTAGCGAAAAGGCTATCCTCAACTCAAGACTTATGGACAGACCACTCCGACCTCTGTTCCCTAAAGGCTTTTACAATGATGTACAGGTTGTAGCAACAGTTATGTGCGTTGACCACGACGCGCCATCAGAAATCGCTGCTATGATCGGTTCATCCGTTGCACTGGCTATTTCCGATATCCCTTGGGAAGGTCCTACAGGCTCAGTTCTCATCGGTATGATCGATGGACAGTTCGTAGTTAACCCTTCACTGGCTCAGAGAGAAGAAAGCTGCATGCACCTGGTAGTATCAGGTACTAAGGATGCCATCATGATGGTAGAAGCAGGCGCCAACGAAGTTCCTGAAGAAACTATCCTGGACGCTATCATGTTCGCTCACGAAGAAATCAAGAAGATCGTAGAGTTCATCGAAATGATCGTTGCTGAAATCGGCAAGCCTAAGATGGAAATCGAACTTTACAAAGTTCCTGAAGACATCGATGCAGCAGTAAGAGCTTATGCTGAAGACAAGATGAGAGCTGCTATCCAGACTTACGACAAGATGGAAAGACTGGAAAACATGGACGCAGTTGAAGCAGAAGCTAAAGAACATTTCGCTGAAATCTATCCTGACAATGGCAAGGACATAGGCAATGTTCTTTACACAATAACAAAAGAACAGGTTAGAAGCCTGATCCTGGATGACGGCATCAGACCTGACAACAGAAAAAGAGATGAAATCAGACCAATCTGGTGTGACACAGGCATCCTGCCAAGAACTCATGGTACAGGCCTGTTCAAGAGAGGTCAGACTCAGGTTCTGTCAGTGGCAACTCTCGGACCTCTGGGAGAAGCTCAGACTATCGATGGTATCACAGAACAGACTGAGAAGAGATACATGCACCACTACAACTTCCCTCCTTACTCAGTAGGTGAAGCAGGAAGAATGAAGAGTCCCGGCAGAAGAGAAATCGGACACGGCGCACTGGCTGAAAGAGCACTGCTGCCTGTACTGCCAAGCGAAGAAGAATTCCCATACGCCATCAGAGTCGTATCAGAAGTTCTGTCTTCAAACGGATCAACTTCAATGGGTTCAACTTGCGGAAGCTGTCTGGCTCTGATGGATGCCGGCGTTCCTATCAAGGCTCCTGTAGCCGGTATCGCCATGGGTCTCATTGAAAGAGTAGAAGAAGACGGATCAAGCAAGATGGCTATCCTGTCCGACATCCAGGGTATGGAAGACTTCCTGGGCGACATGGACTTCAAGG
>CAYTVH010000119.1:0-2091 GCA_964441805.1 uncultured Oscillospiraceae bacterium
ATGAAACAATAAAAGGCGATCCATATGGTTCGCCTTTAGTGTTTAGTGCCTAGACCAATGTAGTCTTGATATCCTGTTTACAAGTTACAGCAGTTCTTCGAAGCTTTCGATATATCTGTCGGCCAGCTTTTTGATGACCGATCTGTTCTGTCTTTCGCTTTCGTCAGCGACGGCGACAACGTAGAGCCCTGCTTCCTTTGCACCTCCGATACTCAGAAGACCGTCTTCAAAAACGACAGTCTCTTCCTTAGGAGTGCCCAGCGCCTCGCAGGCCTCCAGAAAGATCTCAGGAGTGTCCTTTCCGCCGCCGGAGTCTTCCAGGGTGATTATATGCATGAAGTAGTCTCTGATGCCAAGGCGTGCCAGCACCTCATCAGCCACCTTACGGTTGGTGGAAGTAACGACGCACATCTTAACGCCTTTTTGCTTGTATTTTTCCAGGATCACAGGAACGTATTCCTTGAATTCAACGCCTGCCAGGTATCCTTCTCTCAGAATTGTATTGAACCCTTTGGCGATCTTCTCTTCCGTAGTTGCGATGCGGTATTCAGCCTTAAGATACGCGCAAAGCTCAGGAAGTGTCATGGCCTTGGTCTTATCTCCAAGGTTGGCTTCAGGCGTTTTCATAAGTGATGTTATATATCTTGCGGCAGCTCCGTGCCACATTTTATTGGAATCAAGAAGCGTTCCGTCCAAATCAAAAATTGCTCCGCTTATTTTCATAAATGTCGCCTCCTTGTATATACTATATTAGACAACCTCAGACTTGTCTTTTCATTTACTTAACAATACCATTGGAAATGGTGAATGTCAACAAGGCAAAACCATTGGCCACATTGACAAGAAGCGGGTTTTAAAGTATAATATTTCGATACGACAAACAGGTCGAAAGGAGATTTACCAAATGACAGATATTATGAACGAAGAAATACTGTTAACAAAAGAGGGATATGACAAAATCGTAGCAGAACACGAAGAACTTGTTTCAGTAAGACGAGCAGAAGTTGCTGAAAGAATCAAGGAAGCTATTTCATACGGAGATATTTCCGAAAATGCTGAATATGATTCCGCCAAGAACGAGCAGGCTGAACTGGAAGAAAAGATCTATACGCTCGAAAACATGATGCGTAAGGCTAAGATCGTACAGGAAGAAGACGTTAAGGGTGACGTTGTAAACGTAGGACTCAAAGTTAAGGTCAAGGACCTGGACGCAGGATTTGAAGAAGAATTTGCTATCGTAGGTGCGACAGAATCAGATCCGTTCATCGGTAAAATTTCAAACGAATCTTCAGTGGGCAAGGCACTCATCGGACATAAGAAGGGTGACAAGGTGGCTGTTGAAGTACCTGACGGCACTATCAATTATGAAATCATTGAAATAATCAAATAAACAAACTAAAGAAGAGAGGTGTTTTTTATGCATTGGGCCGAAAGAATAGCAGACGAGATCATTAGGAAGAAGCCCGATAAAGAAGAATACGTATGTGCTGCCGGAATCAGTCCTTCCGGATCTATCCACATAGGTAACTTCAGGGATATCGCAACAGCTTTATTTGTAGCAAAGGCTCTCATAAAAAAAGGAAAGAAGGCTAGACTTCTGTTTTCATGGGACGAATTTGACAGATTCAGAAAAGTTCCTAAGAACGTACAGGATGTAGATCCTGAAGGTAAATTCGAAGCATACATCGGAAGACCATATACAGATGTTCCTAATCCATTTGATACAGAGCACGAAAACTATGCTAAGTACTTCGAAGCTGAATTCATGGAACAGATGAAGAGATTCGGCATCGAAATGGACTACAGATATCAGACAGAAATGTACACTTCCGGTAAGTATAAGGATGACGTTATCGAAGCCATTTCCAAGAGAAAGGAAATCTTCGATATCCTGGACAGCTTCCGTACCCAGGATGCTGAAGAAGGTGAACGTGATGCTTACTTCCCTGTAAGCATTTTCTGTCCTGAATGCGGCAAGGATACAACAAAGATCAATTCCATCTCAGATGACAATACAGTTGCTGAATACGAATGTGAATGCGGACATAAAGGCACATTCGATTTCAAGACAAACTTCAACTGCAAGCTGGC
>CAYTVH010000120.1:0-2088 GCA_964441805.1 uncultured Oscillospiraceae bacterium
TGCTGGCCCTTTGGTGTCGCTCCCCACACTTGGCAGGCATCTGCTATGGCAGGTTCTTCCATTGCCGTAAAGGGAGCTCTGTATGCTGCCAAGATCTTGGCCGGTGTCGCATATGATCTGCTCACCTTGCCCGATCGTACTGCCGAGATCATCAAGGAGTTTAAGGACGCCAAGGTGGAATATTCTCCTATGTACGAGGAGTAAGCAGAGTAACTCAATAAGAAAAGCGCTACTCTTTGTCAGTAACTTGTAAAGAGTAGCGCTTCCTTTTATTTCGTCACTGTGATATAATCCCATGACAATGGAGGTGTGCAGCTATGGGTATTTCAGTGAGTGATTTGCTGAAAATGGAGTTTTTCCGTGATTTTGAAGTGATTGCGGGAAAAAATGGACTGGATAGAGAAGTGCAGGGCGTTGCTGTTGCTGACGCACCTGATGGTTACCGTTTTGGCCGAGGAAAGGAACTGTGTTTTTCCTCGGGTTACATGTTGTCGCGTGAGCCTGACTATGTAAAACGCGCCCTTGCGTATGAACCGGCGCTCGCGGCTATGGTCATAAAACTTGGGAGATTTCTTAAAGAGGTCCCGGAGGATTATCCGAAGCTATTTAATGAGAAGGGGATCCCTCTGATCATTATGCCGGATTCGATCCCGTGGATGGAAGTGATCAATCAGGTCAATGTGGCGGTTATGAACCATGCTTTCATGCATTTTGATGTTAACGCAAATCTAAAATATGCTACGAACAGTCAAAATTATAAAGAACAGAAAATACTAAGAATCCTTCGAACCGTTGAGAAGGAAATGGAATTTCCTGCGTTTCTGTATGATGTATTTGAAGATAAGAGCTATTACAGTTCGCCCAATTTCAAGAGGGTCAGTCAGGAATACGGACTGAAGGAGTGCGATTACTGGGATCCCAGCTTGATTCCTCATACCTCCCAGACACTTTGTGATAACATCCATATGACCAGATGTCGCCTGCTGAAGGGAGAAGCCGAGGATGAACCCAGAATCAGTTGGGTAGTGATCCCTATTTTGATAGGCGGTGTTCCCCAGGCCTATTTCTGCGTGATGGAATCGCGAAGACACCTGGACTTCTACGATGAATACTCCATGCGCATTGCTTTTTTAATGCTGCAGGGCGTTTTTGAGCAGGTAGTCACTGCGCGGGATGCAAGCAATATCGGCTTTGAGAATCTGATCCATCTGGCACTGGAGTATGACGAGGAAAGTGACCAGAAGCTGGTCTATCAGGCTAATCAGCACGGCATTTCCATGGACTCCGCTTATGTGTATATCGTGTTCTGCCACGACCGGGCCGGATATGATATTCGCAGCAAGCGTTACGAGATGGTGGAAGTGTTTCGACAATGCAGGATTGACCGATATGGTCACCTCGCTTTTTTGTCCAAGGATGAAGGGATTATTCTTCTGGAGACACGCGGTTTCGATATTCTGGATAAAGAATATATATATGCGCTGCTGGAGGAATATTGTGTCAAGCTGAACAAAAAGATCGAGGGGATCAACTGGACCTTTAGTTTAAGCTGTGAGCCCAAGGGCCTTTTGGATATTAAAAGCTGTGTAGAGAAGTGCAGGAAGATCCTGAAGGTAGGAAAGATCGTTGCGCCGGATAAAATGATACAGGATTATGAGGAATTGGGAATCCTCACTTGGCTGGATATTCCGGATGAAGATCTGAGATTGTTGTTGAAAGAATTTCGTGGATTGCTGGGTGCGGACAAGAACAAGGAGCTTCTGCAAACACTCAAGGTATATCTGGAAAGTAATATGAACTACAGTGTGACGGCAGAAAAGATGTTTGTCAACATCAATACGATTCGCCGCAGGATCGAAAAGGTCAATGAACTGATCGATATCGACTGGGATAATTATTTTGCCCGTACGAAGATCGGACTGATGCTGCAATTCCTGCAGATTTAAGTTTGAAGCGTTTAGAGAGTGGAGCTGAAACGGCTCCACTCTCTAAACAATAAAAACAAAAGATCTGAAATCATAAGACTTCAGATCTTTATGGTCCGAGTGTTGAGATTCGAACTCAAGGCCTCTTGAACCCCATTCAAGC
>CAYTVH010000121.1:0-1655 GCA_964441805.1 uncultured Oscillospiraceae bacterium
TTATGACCGCGATTACCGGATTGGCCTCCATCAATTCGTAAAATCTTTGTCTCATTCTCCTACTCCATTCCTAATTTATCCCGTTCCCGTTTATCCGTCCTTCTTATCGGGCTACTTCCACAGTTCCCTGCTTCTGCGCCACCAGGCATCCGTCACAATATACGATGGTTTCTCCTTCGGGATGCTTTTATTTTTAAATCCTACTAACCATTATACCGCTACTTCCCCATAAGTTCTATATTTATATGAAATATTTGTCCCCGTTAAGATTGTGCCAAAACTTTCTCAATCATTGACTTTGCCTTGATTTTTTTGTATGATTAATGTAGTATTTGATAAGTGTGTGCATCTTCTAAGATATCTGAAAAAGGACTGATACCCATGGAAAAAAACTATACTCCATTACCCATGACGGGCTCTATCCTACCGCAGGGGGAAACATCTGCTACACTGGCACAAAAGATTTCCGATCTGATCATGGAAACTTCCCTATCTAAAATACAGGAAGAATACGAGAAGCTGAAATCATTGATGTCTTGTTATCAATGTGCGCTCTTAGAAGTGGAGACCAAATTTCGTGTACTGAACGAACAGTTCTCCCTTAGTCATGAACACAACCCCATTGACACCATCAAGACCCGCATCAAATCCCCTGAGAGCATCCGGGAAAAGCTGCAGCGCAAGAATCTGCCCTTCAACGCCTATTCCATTGAGCATGAACTGCATGATATCGCAGGCATCCGGGTCATCTGCTCCTTCATCGATGATATTTATATGCTGGCAGACTGTCTGCTGCAACAGGATGATATCCGATTGATCGACAGAAACGATTATATCGAAAAACCCAAGGAAAGTGGTTACCGCAGTCTGCATCTGGTGGTGGAGGTACCTATTTTCCTGCAGAACGAGAAGCGTTGGATGAAGGTGGAGGTACAGTTGCGCACCATCGCCATGGACTTTTGGGCTAATCTGGAGCACAAGCTTCGTTACAAAAAGAACCTCCCGGAGGACCTTCTGGCCATAACGGCAGCAGAGCTCTCTGACTGTGCCGAGACCAGCGCTCTGTTGGATCTCAAAATGCAGAAAGTGCGCGATACGATTGAAAGCCACTAGCTATATTAATTACGCCTTCGGCAGCATTTATGTTGTTTGAACCCTGCAGCTGCATGCAATCCGGCAGCTGCACTATACATTTTTTTACTATAATATTAAGCTAAAAGGAGAATAATTATGGACTATGCAAAAGAATCCCTGAGACTCCACGAAGAGTGGGGCGGCAAAATTGAAGTTGTGACTCGTGTTCCTGTGGCTACTAAGGAAGATCTGTCCCTGGCTTACACCCCCGGTGTTGCCCAGCCCTGTCTGGAGATTCAGAAAGATGTTGAAAAGAGTTATGAACTGACCAGAAGACACAATATCTGTGCTGTTGTTACCGACGGTACTGCTGTACTTGGCCTGGGCGATATCGGCCCCGAGGCAGGTATGCCCGTTATGGAAGGTAAGTGCGTACTCTTCAAGTCTTTCGGCGATGTTGACGCTTTCCCTCTCTGCGTTAAGTCCAAAGATGTTGATGAGATCGTTAATACCGTATACATGATCTCCGGTTCCTTCGGCGGCGTAAACCTGGAGGATATCTCCGCTCCCCGCTGCTTCGA